>NZ_GL882831.1:2157-19850 GCF_000195655.1 Klebsiella sp. MS 92-3 | reverse complement strand
CGGGGGGGAAGAGTCAGGACGCGACGGCTTCGCCTTCGTCGAGGCTTTTCTGCCGGTTTGACGGCTGGGTGAAGTACTGCTTATCTTCCCAGCGCAGGCAGGTGAGTTCCCCGCCCCAGCAGCAGCCGGTATCCAGGGCGTAAATCCCCTCCGGCGTGCCGCGTCCCTCCAGCGAAGCCCAGTGGCCAAAGGCAATGCTGTAGGCATTGCTGACCGGGCCGGGAATGGCAAACCACGGCTTCAGCGGCGCCGGGGCGTCCTCGGGCGCTTCCTTCGAATACATATCCAGCTGGCCGTTCGGGAAACAGTAGCGCATGCGGGTAAAGGCGTTAGAGATAAAGCGCAGGCGCGCCAGGCCGCTCAGCTCGTTGCTCCAGTGGTTCGGCATGTCGCCGTACATGGCATCGAGGAAGAAAGGATAGGAGTCGCTGGAGAGCACTGCTTCAACATCACGCGCGCACTGCTGGGCGGTCTCCAGATCCCACTGCGGCGTAATGCCGGCATGGGCCATCACCAGCTTTTTCTCTTCATCCACCTGCAGCAGCGGCTGGCGACGCAGCCAGTTGAGCAGCTCATCGGCATCCGGCGCTTCCAGCAGTGGTTTCAGACGATCCTTCGGCTTGTTGCGGCTGATACCGGCAAAGACCGCCAGCAGGTGTAAGTCATGGTTGCCCAGCACCAGTCGAACGCTGTCGCCCAGAGATTTGACATAGCGCAGGACCTCCAGCGATCCCGGGCCTCGGGCCACCAGATCGCCGGTCAGCCACAGCGTATCTCTCCGCGGATCGAATTCAACCTGCGCTAATAATGCGATCAGTTCATCGTAGCAACCGTGAACGTCGCCAATAAGGTATGTTGACATTGTTTTAATGAATGAGCGTTGGAACTGCGAGACGGAAAACAGGGATCTCAATACGGAACGGCGCGCCGTCGATATCGATCATCTCATAATGACCCTGCATGGTTCCCAGCGGCGTTTCAATCACTGCGCCGCTGGTATATTGATATTCACCGCCGGCGGGAATATGTGGTTGCTCGCCGACCACCCCTTCCCCCTGAACTTCAGTCTCACGACCGTGGCCGTTAGTGATGAGCCAGTAGCGGCCAAGCAGCTGAACCTGACTCCGCCCCAGGTTGCGAATGGTGACGGTGTAAGCGAAGACGTAGCGCTCTTCTTCCGGGGAAGACTGCGATTCGATATAGACGCTCTGTACCTGGACACACACCCGGGGCGAATGAATCATGGTTAGCTCTCCTTCGTTGGCAGATTGTCAGACAGCCAGTTGGCCATCAGGCAGTACTGCGCCACGGAAATATTTTCGGCGCGCATGGCCGGGTCGATGCCCAGCTCGGTCAGCACTTCCACGCTGAACAGATTGCCGAGACTGTTGCGGATAGTCTTGCGGCGCTGGTTGAACGCTTCGGTGGTGATGCGGCTCAGCACCCGGATCTCTTTGACCGGATACGGCATGGTGCTGTGCGGCACCAGGCGTACCACCGCGGAGTCGACCTTAGGCGGCGGGGTAAACGCGCTCGGCGGCACTTCGAGTACCGGGATCACCTGGCAATAATATTGCGCCATCACGCTTAACCGACCATACGCCTTACTGTTCGGTCCGGCAACCAGACGATTCACTACTTCCTTCTGCAGCATAAAGTGCATATCGGCAATGGCATCAGTATAGCTGAACAGATGGAACATCAGCGGGGTCGAGATATTGTACGGCAGGTTGCCGAAGACGCGCAGCGGCTGGCCCATTTTCTCCGCCAGTTCGCCAAAGTTCATGGTCATCGCATCCTGCTGATAGATGGTCAGCTTTGGACCGAGGAACGGATGCGTCTGCAGGCGAGCCGCCAGATCGCGGTCCAGTTCGATGACGGTCAGCTGGTCAAGGCGTTCGCCGACCGGCTCGGTCAGGGCCGCCAGGCCGGGGCCGATTTCAACCATCGCCTGGCCTTTCTGCGGGTTAATCGCCGAGACGATGCTGTCGATCACAAACTGATCGTTGAGGAAGTTCTGCCCGAAGCGTTTACGGGCTAAATGGCCCTGATGGACTCGATTATTCATTGGGTATTAACAATCATTTTGATGGCGAGATTAAGCGCCGTGATAAAACTGCCGACGTCCGCTTTTCCCTGGCCCGCTAATTCCAGTGCGGTGCCGTGGTCGACGGAGGTACGAATAAAAGGTAAACCGAGCGTAATGTTCACGCCGCGGCCAAAGCCCTGGTATTTTAGCACGGGCAGGCCCTGATCGTGGTACATCGCGAGTACCGCATCGGCATGATCAAGATATTTCGGCTGAAAGAGGGTGTCTGCCGGCAGCGGACCGCTGAGGTTCATCCCCTTTGCGCGCATCTCTTCCAGCACCGGAATGATGGTGTCTATCTCTTCTGTTCCCATATGGCCGCCTTCGCCAGCGTGCGGGTTAAGCCCGCAAACCAGCACATGCGGCTGGGCAATGCCAAATTTCGTGCGCAGGTCGTGATCGAGAATGGTGATGATCTCGCGCAGTAGCTCGGGGGTAATCGCTTCGCTGATGGCTTTCAACGGCAGATGGGTGGTGACCAGCGCCACCCGCAGCTCCTCGGTCGCCAACATCATCACCACTTTGCTGGCCTTCGCGCGCTCTTCAAAGAACTCGGTATGACCTGTAAAGGCGATACCGGCGTCGTTGATGTTGCCTTTATGCACCGGGCCGGTCACTAACGCCGCAAACTCGCCGCTAAGGCAACCGTCGCAGGCGCGCGCCAGCGTCTCCACTACGTAGGCGCCGTTTTGCACATTCAGTACGCCGGGCTCCGCCGGGACGTTTAGCGGCACGTTCAGCAGCGTCAGGGTACCGGCGCGCTGAGGAACAGGAGGTTGCGCGGGATCGTAAGGGAGGAGAGATAAAGGAAGACCGAGCCGCTTGGCTCGGTCAGTTAACAGGGCGCCATCGGCGCAAATCACCAGCTCAGCTGGCCAGTCGCGCTGGGCAAGCTGCACGACCAGGTCAGGGCCAATCCCGGCGGGTTCGCCGGGAGTGATAACAACTTTACGGGTTTCAGGCATCGATATTAGTTGCTCAGAATTTTAACATACGCACTGGCGCGCTGTTCCTGCATCCAGGTTGCCGCTTCTTCAGAGAATTTGCGGTTCATCAGCATGCGGTAAGCACGATCTTTCTGCGCGGCGTCGGTTCTGTCGACCTGACGGCTATCCAGCAGTTCGATCAGATGCCAGCCAAAGGAAGAGTGCACCGGTCCGCTGGTCTGCCCTTTGTTCAGACGCATCAGCGCATCGCGGAACGCCGGGTCAAAGATGTCCGGCGTGGCCCAGCCTAAATCACCGCCCTGGTTTGCCGAACCCGGATCTTCCGAATAGGTTTTCGCCGCTTGAGCAAACGTGATTTTCCCGCTCTTAATCTCGGCTGCGATCTGTTCCAGCTTAGCCTGAGCCTGGGCATCGTTCATGATCGGCGACGGTTTCAGCAGAATATGACGGGCGTGAACCTCGGTAACGGAGATATTCTGGGTACCACCGCGCAGGTCGTTGACTTTCAGAATGTGGAAACCAACGCCGGAACGAATCGGACCGACGATATCCCCTTTCTTCGCGGTGCTTAACGCCTGAGCGAAAATGCCCGGCAGTTCCTGGATACGGCCCCAGCCCATCTGGCCACCCTTCAGCGCCTGTTGGTCAGCGGAGTAGGTGATCGCCAGTTTGCCGAAGTTGGCGCCGTTGCGCGCCTGCTCAACGATGGAGTTTGCTTGCTCCTGGGCCGCGGCGACTTCGTCAGAGGTCGGGTTCTCCGGCAGCGGGATCAGGATGTGGCTCAGGTTGAGCTCGGTGCTGGCGTCGTTCTGGTCGCCGATCTGTTTCGCCAGCGCTTCCACTTCCTGCGGCAGCACGGTGATGCGACGACGCACTTCATTGTTACGCACTTCCGAAATCAGCATCTCTTTACGGATCTGGTTACGGTAGGTGTTGTAGTTGATGCCTTCATAGGCCAGACGGCTGCGCATCTGATCCAAGGTCATATTATTTTGTTTGGCGATGTTGGCGATAGCCTGATCGAGCTGGTCGTCAGAGATCTTCACGCCCATCTTCTGCCCCATCTGTAACACGATCTGGTCCATGATCAGTCTTTCGAGGATTTGATGGCGCAGGGTGGCGTCATCCGGCAGCTGTTGGCCAGCCTGACCAGCATTGAGCTTAACCGATTGCATCAAACCATCGACGTCGCTTTCCAGCACGACGCCATTATTGACGACGGCCGCTACTTTATCGACCACCTGGGGGGCAGCGAAACTGGTATTCGCGATCATGGCGATACCGAGAAGCAGCGTTTTCCAGTTCTTCATACTTTTTCCATTTCGATTAACCGCAAATGCGGATGATGTTGTAAACCAGCCGCATCACAGGGAGCTCTGGTACGGTAAAATGTTCGAGCGCAGCATCTGCTGGGTGCCGAGGCCGTAGTTAGAGCTCAGACCGCGCAATTCGATATTGATTCCGAAGGTGTTATCGTATTTGCTCTCGCCGCCGTTGTCGTTGCTGTTCCAGCCGTTGACTTTACGTTCGTAGCCAAGACGGATGGCGTAGCAGCAGGAGTTATACTGCACACCCAACATCTGGTTTGCTGCTTTCCGGGTATTAGTATCGTAGTAGTAGGCCCCGACCACGGACCAGCGATCGACAATCGGCCAACTGGCGGTCATCCCCACCTGCGAAATACCCTGTTTATATTGTGCCGCGGTGGAATATGACGGCAGCGTGGCCTGAATATATTCCGGGCTGGCGTAACGATAGTTAAGCTGAACTAAGCGGTTCTCATCGCGACGGTATTCAATGGTGCCGTTACCAGTGGCAACGTTATCCAGACGCGTATCGTACTGGATCCCTCCGCGCAGACCCCATTCATCGGCAATGCGCCAGTAGGTATCGCCGGCCCAGACCAGTGAACCCGTGGTATCGTTGTTCTCCCAGTTGATGTTGTCATCACCGGTGCGTGACTCGGTGAAATAGTAGATTTGACCAACGGAAATATTAAAACGTTCCACCGCGGCGGCATCATACACGCGCGAGGTGAGCCCGGTGGTGACCTGATTAGCCGACGCGATGCGGTCCAGACCGCTATAGGTACGGTCGCGGAACAGACCGGTGTAATCCGACTGCAACAGCGTGGAGTCGTAGTTGCCGATTTCACTCTGATCGCGGTACGGCACGTACAGATACTGCACGCGCGGTTCCAGCGTTTGGGTGAATCCCTCCTGCAGGTCGCGTTCAAAGACCATTTTGCCGTCGACTTTAAACTGCGGCATTACGCGGCTGACGGACTCTTTATAGTCAGTGCCGTTGGCGGCATTGTACTTATCGAGGTTGCTCTGCTGGTAGTGAGTCGCCAGCAGCTTGGCTTCGGTATTCAGACTGCCCCAACCGTTGGACAGCGGCAGGTTGATCGTCGGTTCGAAGTGAACGCGGGTCGCTTCCGGCATGTTGTTATTCGAGTTAACAAAATGGGCAACCTGTCCATAGAGATGGGTATCGAACGGACCGACATCATTCTGGTAGTAGTTGACGTCGAGCTGCGGCTCAGCCGAATAGGAGTTGCTCGATTCGCGGTCAAAGACCTGGAACTGTTTGGTCGATACCGTGGCGTCAAAGTTCTGGTTGACGTAACCGGCGCTGAATTTCTGCGTCGCATAGCCATCGGTACTGGAACCATATTTCGAGCTGAAGTCGTTGAAGTAGTCAGGATCGCTGACCTTGGTGTAGTCAGCGTTCAGACGCCATACCTGATCGATAACCCCTGAGTGGTTCCAGTAGAACAGCCAGCGGCGGCTGTTGCTGTCGCTCGAGTGGTCGTCTTCGTAGACTTTATCCGACGGCAGGTAGTCGAATTCAGTTAAGCCGCTGCCGAGCTGGGTCAGATAGCGGAACTCGTTTTCCCACATCACGCCGCCGCGTTTGTTCATATAGTGCGGAGTAATGGTGGCATCGAAGTTTGGCGCGATGTTCCAGTAGTACGGCAGGGAGAATTCCACGCCGTTTTTGGTGCTGTATTTCGCGTTCGGGATCAGGAAGCCTGAACGACGCTTATCGCCCACCGGCAGCTGCAGGTAGGGGCTATAGAAAATCGGCACAGAGCCAAGCTTGAAGCGGGCGTTCCAGATCTCGGCAACCTGCTCTTCGCGATCGTGGATAACTTCGCTGCCGACGACGCTCCAGGTGTCGGAGCCCGGCAGACAGGAGGTAAAGCTGCCGTTTTCGAGAATGGTATAGCGGTTTTCACCGCGCTGTTTCATCAGGTCGGCGGTGCCGCGTCCCTGGCGTCCGACCATTTGATAATCGCCCTGCCAGACGTTGGTATCTTTGGTATTCAGATTCGACCAGGCTTTTGGCCCTTTGAGGATCACCTGGTTATCGTCGTAATGCACGTTGCCCAGCGCGTCCACCGTGCGCACCGGCTGCGCCTGGCCCGCGGCCTGCTGCTGATGCAGCTGAACTTCGTCGGCGCGGAGGCGACTATTCCCCTGGTTAATATCGACGTTGCCGGTAAAGACGGCGTTGTCCGGGTAGTTGCCCTTCGCATGATCGGCGTTAATCGTCACCGGCAGATCGCCAGGACGACCTTCCACGAGCGGACGATCATAGCTTGGCACGCCAAGCATACATTGCGTTGCGAGATCGGCAGCGAGGCCTTGTTGGCTATACAAGGCGCTGGCAATCATCGTAGCCAGGAGGCTGGGAATACGTTTTTTCATACGTTGTATTTATTGTTCCATCATCTTGTGACAGCGGCTTGCAAACGGTCAGAGCCTAACTTACTCAACATTATCACGCTAGTGTTAATCCTGCCCGTTTCGAGCCCGAGCGTTAGGCACCCTGTTGAATGACGAGTATGATAAAGCAAATTATAGGCTATGTCCCACAATTGACCGAGGCGCGAGTGCCGGGTAACGTGCGGTCATATTCGAGCTTAACGGCGATAAACAGTTGGGGAGTCTATGCAGTATTTGGGTAAAGTGATTGGCGTGGCAGTGGCTTTGCTGATGGGTGGTGGGTTCTGGGGCGTGGTGCTTGGCTTTCTGGTCGGCCATATGTTTGACCGGGCGCGCAGCCGCCGGTTAAATCTCTTCGCCAATCAGCAGGAGCGTCAGTCGCTCTTCTTTTCCACCACCTTCGAAGTGATGGGGCACCTGACCAAATCCAAGGGCCGCGTTACCGAAGCGGATATTCATGTCGCTAATGTGCTAATGGATCGCATGAACCTGCATGGCGCCTCGCGCACCGCGGCGCAGCAGGCGTTTCGCGACGGTAAGGCCGACAACTATCCCCTGCGCGAGAAAATGCGTCAGCTGCGCAGCGTCTGCTTTGGCCGTTTCGATCTGATTCGGATGTTTCTGGAAATTCAGCTGCAGGCGGCGTTCGCTGATGGCGAACTGCATCCTAACGAACGGGAAGTGCTGTTCGTCATTGCCGACGAGCTCGGCATCTCCCGCGCCCAGTTCGATCAATTCCTGCGGATGATGCAGGGCGGCGCCCAGTTTGGCGGCGGTTCGCAGCAGCGCTCTTATGGCCAGCATGGCGGCAACGCCGGCTGGCAGCAGGCGCAGCGTGGGCCGACCCTCGAAGATGCCTGCAATGTGCTGGGAGTAAAACCGACCGACGACGCGGCGACGGTGAAGCGCGCCTATCGCAAGCTGATGAACGAACATCATCCGGACAAGCTGGTAGCGAAAGGTCTGCCGCCGGAGATGATGGAGATGGCCAAACAGAAGGCCCAGGAGATCCAGAAGGCCTGGGAGCTGATCAAAGAGCAGCGCGGCTTCTGACGTTTCCAGCCCCTCCCGTCCGGCGAGGGGTTTTAACTTTTGACCTTAGCGCGGCGATACAGCCGCCGCGGATGGCCAATTTTTCCGTACAGCATCTCCACTTCCAGAAAACCGGTCTCAACGCCGTGCTCCAGATAGCGACGGGCGGTGGTTTTGCTGAGCCCGGCGGCGCTGACCACTTCATCAACGGAAAAACAGTGCGCTTCCCGGTCGCTAAACAGTCCCTGCACCAGCGCCAGCGTTTTCTCTTCAATCCCCTTGCTGCCGCTATCCACGCGATAGTTCTTCGCCTGCAGTTGATAGAGGGAATCGACGTTTTGCTGATCGACGATTTTCCACTCCCGTTGCTGATCGTAGAACTGGATAAAGCGCTCCAGCGACTGGCTCAGCCGCTTCCATGATACCGGCTTAAGGATATAGTCGAAGGCGCCGTTGCGGATGGCCTGGCTGCAGGTTTCCATATCGCTGGCGGCGGTGATAAAGATCACCGAGCATTGGCTGGTCGCCAGCGCCGGGTCGGTCATCAGCGTGACGCCTTTGCCGTCCGGTAAATAGTTATCCAGCAGCACCAGCTGCGGCGGCGTGGCGTGAAGCAGCTGCCGCGCCTGGGCGAGGGAGGCCGCCATGCCTGCCAGCCGCAGTCGCGGGTGTTTTTGCACAAGCTCGGCGTGCAGGCGCGCCAGTTCGCTCTCATCTTCAATGATTAGCACATCGACCAGGTCATGATGCATCGTGGGCCTCCGGTTGCGGACAGGCGTGCGCGTCGGCCGGGATAAATAGGGTGAAGATCGTTCCCCGCGGCGCGTTATCGGCGACTTCGATGGTGCCGCCCGCCTGAGTGACATAATGTTCAATAAGATACAGACCAATGCCGTGATCGCCACGGGTTTTGGTGGTGACGCCGCGTTCAAAAATGCGCTCGCGGATATCGGGGCGGATGCCGACGCCGCGGTCGGCCACTTCGATAATCAACTCCCGGGCGTTGAGCTGGATCAGGACTTCCACCGGCTCATGCGGCAGCTCGGCACGCTGCGTGGCTTCGATGGCGTTATCCAGCAGGTTGCCGATGATGGAGATCAGCTCGGATTCCATCAGCGACGGCAGGGGGCGGTCGATGCGGCAGGCCGGGTCGAAGCTCAGCGCCACGCCTTTTTCGCGGGCGCGGGTGGCTTTGCCGAGCAGCAGACCGCATAGCGTCGGCGAGTGGAAGTGCGAGGAGATAAAGTCCAGTAGCTCCTGAGCATGTTCCGACTGGGCCTGAATATAGCGGATCGCTTCGTCATAATGGCCCATATGCAGCAGGCCGGAGAGGGTAGTCATCCGGTTGAGCTGCTCGTGGCGCATGATGCGCAGATTGTCGACATAGCGCTTCACCTGGCTCAGCTGGGCGGTGAGGGCATTGATTTCATTGCGGTCACGGAATGTGATCACCCAGCCCTGCAGGGTATTCTCCAGCATAATGCGCACCCGACTGGCGAGCACGGTCAACTGGTTGAAGCGGCACAGCTCATCGTGGGTATCGCGTTCGAGCATGTCGCCGCTGGCGAAAAAGGGCTGCGGCGAAATGACGCTGTCGATCGACTGACCGCGCAGCTGGCGGGCGGGCTGGCTGAGCCCCAGCAGGCTGCGGGCGGCATGGTTTATCACCTCAATACGCCGCTGGCGATCGATGACGATCACCCCCTCAAAGATCGACTCCATCATCGCCTTTTGCTGGCGAACCAGCAGGCCAATTTCCCGCGGCTCGAGCGAAAAAATCTGCTTCTTGATGCTGCGGGTAAAGTACCAGGAGAAGATAAACAGGGCGATGAGCAGCAGGACGGCGGCGATAAAAATATTGATCACTTTAGTCAGAGTAATGCTGTCGAGATAGCTGGTGAGGTAGCCGACGGAGACAATACCGATCACTCGCCCTGCGTCATCAACGATGGGCGTTTTGCTGCGCAGCGAGACCCCGAGGCCGCCTTTGCGAATGGTGGTGATGGATTTTCCTTCCAGTACCGCCTGGTTGTCGCCGCCGACCAGTCGGGTGCCGACCCACTCCGGATGGACGGAATGAAACAGATGAACTCCCTGACGGTCGCCGATGACGATAAAGCTGGCGTCGCTATGGGCGGCGATTTGCTGCATAAACGCCTGAATCGCCTGTGGGTCGTGCCGGCTGACCTGTTGACGTAAATTCGGCATCAGGGCTATCTCTTCGGCCTGTATTTTGGCCCGGGCGCTCATCTCCTGATAAAGCTGGCGGCTGGCGTCAAAATAATAATAAATGCCCAGCGCGATAAAAAGGATCGAGAAAAAAGCGACCAGAGAAATAAACAGCTTATATTGAAAAGATAATTTCATAGGCCCCGGACGACGTATTAACCATACCGGCACTCTATCATTTTTCTGTCACGTGACGTAAATGTTAAGGGAAAGTTGTGATCAGCGGCGCAGGCGCGGGCTGCCGCCAGCGGTCGCGGCGGAAATAGGCGGCCGGCGGGAAATAAAAACCATAAAAACCACAGTCATAAATCAGAGATATATCACTCCCGGGCAGTTCAGCGAATAAAAACCATAAAAACCATAGTGACCATTAAAACTTCTTTTTTAATCTGGGAAGCTTCACATTAACGACGCCGCTGTCCCTTTACGCTGAAAATGAATAATAACGACAGGGCTGAATTTATGAGCACCACAGACAATGCATTCTCTGCAACCCTTGAACCGATCGATACGCCGAAAACCACGCTCAAGCAGCGCTGGTGGCATATTATGGATAACTGGAAGGTGGGGATCGTCCCGCTGCCGCTGTTTCTGCTGGCCGGAGGACTGATTGCCCTCGACTGCCTTGGCGGCAAACTGCCGAGCGATATCGTGGTGATGGTGGCCACCCTGGCTTTCTTTGGCTTCGCCTGCGGCGAGTTTGGTAAACGCCTCCCGGTGCTGGGGAAACTCGGTGCGGCGGCGATCTGCGCCACCTTTATTCCTTCCGCGCTGGTCCACTATGGTCTGCTGCCTGACGTGGTTATTGAATCCACGACCAAATTCTATAAATCCACTAACATCCTCTATCTCTATATCTGCTGCATCATTGTCGGCAGCATCATGAGTATGAACCGCACCACGCTGATTCAGGGCTTTCTGAAGATCTTCTTCCCGATGCTGTGCGGCGAAGTGGTCGGCATGCTGGTGGGCATCGGCGTCGGCACGCTGCTGGGCATGGAGCCGTTCCAGGTGTTCTTCTTTATCGTGCTGCCGATTATGGCCGGCGGCGTGGGAGAGGGGGCGATCCCGCTGTCAATGGGTTATGCCGCGCTGATGCATATGGAGCAGGGCGTGGCCCTGGGCCGGGTATTGCCGATGGTGATGCTTGGCAGCCTGACGGCGATCGTCATCTCCGGCTGCCTCAACCAGCTCGGCAAGCGCTTCCCGCATCTGACCGGCGAAGGGCAACTGATGCCGAACCGCAGCCATGAAACCCGCAGCCTCAGCGAGAGCGAAGGCGTGAGCGGTAAGACCGACGTTGGGACCCTCGCCTCCGGCGCGCTGCTGGCGGTACTGCTGTATATGATGGGGATGCTCGGCCACAAACTGATTGGTCTGCCGGCGCCGGTAGGCATGCTGTTCCTCGCGGTGCTGTTAAAGCTGGCTAACGTGGTGTCTCCGCGTCTGCAGGAGGGGTCGCAGATGGTGTATAAATTCTTCCGCACCGCGGTCACCTACCCGATCCTCTTTGCCGTCGGCGTGGCGATCACCCCGTGGCAGGAACTGGTAAACGCCTTCACTTTAACCAACCTGCTGGTGATCGTCAGTACCGTCTCCGCGCTGGTGGCGACCGGTTTCCTGGTTGGTAAAAAGATAGGGATGCACCCGATCGATGTGGCGATTGTTTCCTGTTGCCAGAGCGGGCAGGGCGGCACCGGCGATGTGGCGATCCTGACCGCCGGCAACCGCATGAGCCTGATGCCGTTCGCGCAGATCGCTACCCGCATCGGCGGGGCGATAAATGTCTCGCTGGGGTTGCTGTTCCTCAGCCACTATCTGGCGTGATATAACGCTACGCTCAGCGATAAATCTGCTATTTTCCGCTACAGAACGCCGAAAATATCTGCGTTCTGTATCCTAAATGCTCCGCATTTAGCGTTACAATCAGCGCGCGATCGGCTATCGCAACCATCATCATGACAGTCCAGGCGCTGTCGCATTTATCATATGTAGGAGAGGAATTAATGTCAGTGGATACTCCCGCCCAGGCGGGCGTCAGCATCGAGGCATTGCTGGCGGCGAAAGAGCAGCGTGCAGCCCGCCAGGCCGACTGGTTGGCCCATTATCAGCAGCCTGTTATTTCCCTGACCCTGGTGACCCCGGGGGCGGTGAAGGACAGCATTCGCTATCGCAATATGATGGGCGTTGCCCTCCAGGCCTGCGATCAGCTGCTGTGGAAGCACCGCTGGCAAACGCTGGATCGTCAGGTGCTATGGCTGCCGACCGGGCCAGAAGCGCTGTGGTGCGTAGCGCATCCGGCCAGCGAAATCAAAGCGATGTGCAGTACGCTGGAGCAGAGCCATCCGCTGGGACGCCTGTGGGATATCGATGTAATCTGTCCGCAGAACGGGCTGGTGGGACGCCAGTCGCTGGGCGAATCGCAGCGCCGCTGCCTGCTGTGCGATGAGCCGGCGCACGCCTGTGCGCGCAGCCGTCGTCACGACACCGATCTCGTCGTCGCCCGCGTTGAGCAGATGATTGACGCGTGGTTCGCCCGCGATTAATCGGGATTGTTTTCTGTATCCTCACTAATCCGAGTTGCACGCAGCCAACCCGCATGCAACTCGAAGTGTGAGCGTTAAAAGTCGATCGGCGCGCGAAAGGTCATCGCGTTGCCGTAGGCAGGATGGGTGATGGTGAGCGTCTCGGCGTGCAGCAGCAGGCGCGGGGCCATCGCCAGCGCCTCCGGCGTGGCATAGAAGCGGTCGCCAAGGATCGGATGCCCCAGCGCCAGCATATGCACGCGCAGCTGGTGCGACCGTCCGGTAATCGGCTTCAGGCGCACGCGGGCGGTGTTATCTTCTGCGTACTCCAGCACCTCATATTCGGTTTGCGCCGCTTTGCCGGTTTCATAGCACACCTTCTGCATTGGCCGGTTCGGCCAGTCGCAAATCAGCGGTAAATCCACGAGGCCTTCCGCCGGCTGCGGATGGCCCCAGACGCGGGCGACGTACTGCTTCTTCGGCTCGCGCTCGCGGAACTGACGCTTCAGTTCACGCTCGGCGGCTTTATTCAGCGCCACCACAATCACGCCGCTGGTGGCCATATCCAGGCGATGCACCGATTCGGCCTGCGGGAAGTCGCGCTGAATGCGCGTCATCACGCTGTCTTTATGCTCCTCAAGACGACCGGGGACGGACAACAAGCCGCTCGGCTTGTTGACCACCATGATGTGCTCATCCTGATACAGGATCACCAGCCAGGGATCCTGCGGCGGATTGTAGTTTTCCATCGCCATGTTCGCGTTCCGTTACTGGTGAGTGACGACGATCAGACGCAGCGCGTCCAGACGCCATCCGGCCTGCGCCAGCGCATCCATCACCTGCTGACGGTTGCTTTCGATCGCCGCCAGTTCGTCGTCACGGATGTTCGGGTTCACCGCCTTCAGCGCTTCCAGACGCGACAGCTCCGCCGTCAGCTTTTCATCGGCTTCGTTACGCGCCGCGTCGATCAGCCCCTGCGCCGCTTTGGCGATCTGCGCTTCACCCTGCTGCAGAATCGCATGAACGTCCTGCTGCACCGCATTGACCAGCTTGCTACCGGTATGGCGGTTGACCGCGCTCAGCTGGCGGTTGAAGCTTTCGAACTCCACCTGCGCGGCGAGGTTGTTGCCGTTTTTATCCAGCAGCATGCGAACCGGGGTCGCCGGCAGGAAGCGGTTGAGCTGCAGCTGCTTCGGCGCCTGCGCTTCGACGACATAGATCAGCTCCAGCAGCAGGGTGCCGACCGGCAGCGCCTTGTTCTTCAGCAGGGAAATGGTGCTGCTGCCGGTATCACCGGAGAGGATCAGGTCCAGACCGTTGCGTATCAGCGGGTGTTCCCAGGTAATAAATTGCGCATCTTCACGCGACAGCGCCACGTCACGTTCGAAGGTGATGGTGCAACCGTCTTCCGGCAGGCCCGGGAAATCCGGCACCAGCATATGGTCGGAAGGGGTGAGGACGATCAGGTTTTCACCGCGGTCGTCCTGGTTGATGCCGACGATATCGAACAGGTTCATCGAGAAAGCGATCAGGCTGGTGTCGTCATCCTGCTCTTCGATGCTCTCCGCCAGGGCCTGGGCTTTCTCGCCGCCGTTGGAGTGGATCTCCAGCAGACGGTCGCGGCCCTGCTCCAGCTGCGCCTTCAGGGCATCATGCTGTTGGCGGCAGGATTTGATCAGATCGTCAAAGCCGTCGGTGGATTCCGGCGCCGCAAGATAGTTGATCAGTTCATCGTGCACGCTGTCGTAGACGGTGCGACCGGTCGGGCAGGTATGTTCGAAGGCGTCGAGCCCTTCGTGATACCAGCGCACCAGCACCGACTGCGCGGTTTTTTCCAGGTACGGAACGTGGATCTGGATATCGTGCGCCTGGCCGATACGGTCGAGACGACCGATACGCTGCTCCAGCAGATCCGGGTTAAACGGCAGGTCGAACATCACCAGGTTGCTGGCGAACTGGAAGTTGCGTCCTTCGGAGCCGATCTCGGAGCACAGCAGCACCTGGGCGCCGGTGTCTTCTTCAGCAAACCACGCCGCGGCGCGGTCGCGTTCGATAATCGACATCCCTTCATGGAACACCGCGGCGCGGATGCCTTCGCGCTCGCGCAGCACCTGCTCCAGCTGCAGGGCGGTGGCGGCCTTAGCGCAGATTACCAGCACCTTCTGCGAGCGATGGCTGGTCAGGTAGCCCATCAGCCACTCGACGCGCGGGTCGAAGTTCCACCAGGTACCGGTATCACCTTCAAATTCCTGATAGATCTGCTCCGGATAGAGCATGTCGCGCGCGCGCTCTTCCGCGGTTTTGCGCGCGCCCATAATACCGGAGACCTTGATGGCCGTCTGGTACTGGGTCGGCAGCGGCAGACGAATGGTGTGCAGCTCGCGTTTCGGGAAACCTTTGACGCCGTTACGGGTATTACGGAACAGCACGCGGCTGGTGCCGTGGCGGTCCATCAGCATCGAGATCAGCTCCTGGCGCGCGGCCTGGGCATCTTCGCGATCGCTGTTGGCGGCCTGCAGCAGCGGCTCGATATCCTGCTCGCCGATCAGATCGCCCAGGGTATTGAGTTCGCTATCGCTCAGCTTGTTGCCCGCCAGCAGCAGCGCGACGGCGTCGGCCACCGGACGGTAGTTCTGCTGTTCTTCGACAAACTGTTCAAAATCGTGGAAGCGGTTCGGATCCAACAGACGCAGGCGCGCAAAATGGCTCTCCATTCCCAGCTGTTCCGGCGTCGCGGTCAGCAGCAGGATACCCGGCACGCGCTCAGCCAGCTGTTCAATAGCCTGATATTCACGGCTCGGCGCCTCTTCGCTCCACACCAGGTGGTGCGCTTCGTCGACCACCATCAGGTCCCACTCGGCGTCGCACAGGTGCTCCAGGCGCTGCTTGCTGCGACGCACGAAGTCTAAAGAGCAGATCACCAGCTGTTCGGTTTCGAACGGATTGTAGGCATCGTGCTGCGCTTCGGCGTAGCGCTCGTCGTCGAACAGCGAGAAACGCAGGTTGAAACGGCGCAGCATCTCCACCAGCCACTGGTGCTGGAGGGTTTCCGGGACCACGATCAGCACGCGCTCGGCGGCGCCGGAGAGCAGCTGCTGGTGCAGGATCATCCCGGCTTCAATGGTTTTACCTAAGCCCACTTCATCGGCCAGCAGGACGCGCGGCGCGTGACGACGGCCCACATCGTGGGCAATATGCAGCTGGTGCGGGATCAGGCTGGTGCGCTGGCCGCGCAGGCCGCTCCACGGCATGCGGTACTGTTCGCTCTGGAACTTGCGCGCGCGGTAGCGCAGGGCAAAGCGATCCATACGGTCGATTTGGCCGGCGAACAGGCGGTCCTGCGGTTTGCTGAATACCAGTTTGCTGTCGAGCAGCACTTCACGCAGGGTGACGTTCGCTTCCTGGGTGTCCAGGCGGGTGCCAGTGTAGGACAGCAGCCCGTTCTCTTCATTCACTTTGTCAACGTGGAGCTGCCAGCCTTCATGGCTGGTGATGGTGTCGCCCGGGTTAAACATTACGCGGGTGATCGGGGAATCGTTGCGAGAGTACAGACGGTTTTCGCCGATGGCGGGGAAAAGGAGAGTGACCATGCGCGCATCCAGCGCTACCACCGTCCCTAATCCTAGTTCGCTCTCTGTGTCGCTAATCCAGCGTTGACCAAGTGTAAAAGGCATATATGTTCGGCTCTTTAGTTCTTTAATTGCAGGCAATAGTTGATCATCTCCATGAACAATCGGAGATGCGTCAAAATTGGGGCCAGGAATGGAAAGGGCGCTATATTACTGGATGGCAGAACGTTCGTCACGTTCTCCTCACGCTTCATTTTTAGGCTTTCGTGCCCGTGGAATGGGTGACCAAAAATCAAAATAGCCCCAACTGTCCTGTCACTATTGTAGCAAAGTCATCGTTGACGAAGGGCAGGATCCCTTCCGCCACCGGCTGCAACTGCTTTGTTAAATAGTGATCGTAATCGAGCGGCGACTGCTGGTAATCCACCGGCTCCGGGCCGCTGGTGGTCCAGACGTATTTGATGGTGCCGCGCTGCTGATACTGCTGCGCCCGCCCAAGCTTCAGGTTGTGTTCATCGGCAAGCCGGGCGGCGCGCACGTGCGGCGGTACGTTGCGCTGATACTCCGCCAGCGGCCGGCGCAGGCGTTTGCGATAAACCAGCTGTTCGTCGAGCTCGCCGTTCATCAGCCTGGCGATAGTCTCCCGCACATAATCCTGATACGGCTGGTTGCGGAAGATGCGCAGGTATAACTCCTGTTGAAACTGCTGGGCCAGCGGCGTCCAGTCGGTACGCACCGTTTCCAGCCCCTTAAACACCATGCGCTGGGCATCGCCCTCCTGAATCATCCCGGCATAGCGCTTCTTGCTGCCGGTATCGGCGCCGCGGATCGTCGGCATTAAAAAGCGGCAGAAGTGGGTTTCATACTCCAGCTCCAGGGCGCTGGTAAGCTGGCTTTTGCTAAGCTCCTGCGCCCACCAGGCGTTGACATCGCTGACCAGCTCGCGGCCGATCTCCGCCGCCTGGGCTTCGCTGTGCGGGCGCTTAAGCCAGACGAAGGTGGAGTCGGTATCGCCGTAGATAACGTCATAGCCTTTGGCTTCAATTAACGCTTTGGTCTGGCGCATGATCGCATGGCCGCGCATGGTGATCGACGAGGCGAGACGCGGGTCGAAGAAGCGGCAGGCGCTGGTCCCCAGCACGCCGTAAAAGGCGTTCATAATGATCTTCAGCGCCTGGGAGAGCGGCTTATTGTGCTGGCGTTTGGCTTCATCCCGGCCGTGCCAGATCTGGCTGACAATCCCCGGCAGGCAGTGCTTATCTCGCGAGAAGCGGGCGCCGAGGAAGCCCTCGATACTGTGCTGGTCATCGGGTTGCGCCAGCCCTTCAACCAGGCCGACCGGATCGATTAAAAAGGTACGAATAATCGACGGATACAGGCTTTTATAGTCCAGCACCAGCACCGAGTCATACAGGCCGGGGCGGGAGTCCATCACGTAGCCGCCGGGGCTCGCCTGCGGCGGTACGTCGCCGAGATTCGGCGCCACGTAGCCCAGGCGGTGCATGCGCGGGAAATAGAGATGGCTGAAGGCGGCGACCGAGCCCCCGGGGCGGGGGGGGGGGGGGGGGGGG
>NZ_GL882831.1:0-2082 GCF_000195655.1 Klebsiella sp. MS 92-3 | reverse complement strand
GGCGCCCGCGCCGCCGTGGCGGTCGGCGGGCAGACCGTTGACCGTCGCCCGTTCGAGCAAAAACGGCATGATCTCCGTTTTGTGGAAGATCCGCGTCACCAGCTCGCAATCCTGCAGGTTATAGATGGCCAGCGCCGGTTTGTCTTCATGAAAGCGGCGATCGATCTCATCCATCCGATCCCATGGGTTGTCGATGGCTTTGCCTTCTCCCAGCAGCTCGCGGGCCACCGCCTCCAGCGAAAAGGAGGAGAAATTCCAGAACGCCGATTTTAGCGCGTCGATGCCGTCGATAATCAGCCGCCCGTTGGCCTGGGCGAAAAAGACGCCGTTCTTAAAGCCGTGCTCACGCCACTCCAGCTCGCTGTTGCCGCGGCCGAGCCGCAGCGGGATGCGATAGCGTTCGGCGTGCTTTTGCAGAACGCGCAGATCGAACTGCACTACGTTCCAGCCGATCAGCACGTCGGGGTCGTGTTCGGCAAACCAGGCGTTGAGCTTTTCCAGCAGCAGGGGACGGCTGGCGGTGAAGACCAGCTCGAAGTCGACGTCTGGCGGCGTTTCCGGTTCGGGGCCCAGCATGTAGACCACCCGCTGGCCGCAGCCTTCCAGACCGATGCAGTACAGCTCGCCGTGGCGGCTGGTTTCGATATCCAGCGACACCCATTTCAGCGGCGGACGATAGTCAGGGTTCGGCTTCATGCGCGCGTTGACCAGCTGCGAGCCGCGCGTTTCGCCTTCCACCCACACCGGGGCGGTGATAAAGCGCTCCATCAGATAGCGCTCCGGCGGGCGGATATCGCCTTCGTAAACGGTGACGCCGCTGTCGCGGAGCATCTTCTCCAGACGCATCAACTGGCGATGGGCGCGGCAGTAGAGGCCAACAATTGGCTGACGGTGGAAATCTTTCAGGGCCAGCGGGGCGAAGCGGAGCCCTTTCTCCCCCTGCAGCAGCCGTTCAGCCTGCGCCCGCTGCGCTTCGGGAATAAAGGCGACGGACTCCTGCGGCGGGAGGGTGACCTGCAGCGGACCGTCGTCGGTGGCCAGCCAGAAGGAGAGCTCGGTGCCCTGCGGAGTGTCCCGCCAGTGACGGGTGAGTAAAAATCCTGCTCGTGGCTGGGTCACGGGTATTCTCGCCGATAAAAAACCAGGCCTGATTATAGCCTGGTTTCATGAAGGGTGCTGGGGTTTTATACAGGTGTTCGGCGCTAATGTTGCCCCGGATTGCGGCTTGCGCCTTATCCAGGCTACCAGATGGCGCAGAGCCCTGGCCCTGCTAAGCGCAGCGCGAGCAGGGTGATTATTGGCCGTAGTAGGCTTTGGCCCCGTGCTTACGCAGATAGTGCTTATCCAGCAGGGTCTGCTGCATAGCCGGCAGCTGCGGCGCCAGCTGGCGGCAGAAAATCCCCATATAGGCGATCTCTTCCAGCACGATGGCGTTATGCACCGCGTCTTCGGCGTTCTTGCCCCAGGCGAACGGGCCGTGGGAATGGACCAGCACGCCGGGCATCTGCGCCGGGTCGATTCCCTGCTGGCGGAAGGTTTCGACAATCACGTTGCCGGTTTCCCACTCATAGTCGCCGTTGATCTCCGCATCGGTCATTAACCTGGTGCAGGGCACCGGGCCATAAAAGTAGTCGGCATGGGTAGTGCCGGTCGCGGGAATAGATTGCCCGGCCTGCGCCCAGATGGTGGCGTGGCGCGAATGGGTATGCACAATGCCGCCCAGCGTCGGGAAGGCCTGATACAGCAGGCGATGGGTCGGGGTATCCGACGAGGGCTTTTTATTACCCTCTACCACTTCGCCGCTCTCCAGACTGACCACCACCATATCGTCGGCGGTCATCACGCGGTAATCCACACCGGAGGGTTTGATCACGAACACCCCTTTCTCGCGGTCGACGGCGCTGACGTTGCCCCAGGTTAAGGTCACCAGATTATGCTTTGGCAGAGCCAGGTTAGCTTCCAGCACCTGGCGTTTAAGATCTTCTAACATAGTGTGCTCCGAATAGCAGGCGAGTCGGGTATCCCTCACCCCGACCCTCTCCCGGCGGGAGAGGGAGAAAGGCGGCATGGCGCCCGGTCGGG
>NZ_GL882830.1:85532-88962 GCF_000195655.1 Klebsiella sp. MS 92-3 | reverse complement strand
TATGCTTTTGGGATTTTTCAGACTGCTGTTCAAGGGGTTATACCGGGTCAGACTGACCGGCGACACGCAGGCTTTATACCAGCAAAAGGTCTTAATCACCCCGAACCACGTCTCTTTCCTCGACGGCATTCTGCTGGCGCTGTTTTTGCCGGTCCGACCGGTTTTTGCGGTCTATACCTCAATCAGCCAGCGCTGGTTTATGCGCGCGCTGACGCCGATTATCGATTTTGTGCCGCTGGACCCGACCAAGCCGATGTCGATCAAACATCTGGTGCGCCTGATTGAGCAGGGGCGGCCGGTGGTTATTTTCCCGGAAGGGCGAATTTCGGTCAGCGGCTCGCTGATGAAAATTTATGACGGCGCCGCCTTTGTCGCCGCCAAATCGCAGGCGACCATTGTGCCGCTGCGTATTGAAGGCGCCGAACTGACACCCTTCAGCCGGCTGAAGGGGCTGGTGAAACGTCGCCTGTTCCCGCGTATTCAGCTGCATCTCCTGCCGCCCACCCATCTGCCGATGCCCGAGGCGCCGCGCGCCCGCGACCGGCGCAAAATCGCCGGGGAGATGCTGCATCAGATCATGATGGAAGCCCGGATGGCGGTGCGCCCGCGGGAAACCCTGTATGAGTCGCTGCTGGCGGCGCAGGACCGCTTCGGCGCGCGCAAACCCTGCGTGGAGGATATCAACTTCCAGCCGGATACCTATCGCAAGCTGCTGACCAAAACCCTGTTTGTCGCCCGCATTCTGGAAAAATACAGCCAGCCGGGCGAGAAGATCGGCCTGATGCTGCCTAACGCCGGCATCAGCGCGGCGGTGATTTTCGGCGCTATCGCCCGCGGGCGTATTCCGGCGATGATGAACTATACCGCCGGGGTGAAAGGGCTCAGCAGCGCGATAGCCGCCGCGGAGCTCAACACCATTTTCACCTCGCGCACCTTCCTCGATAAAGGCAAACTCTGGCACCTGCCGGAGCAACTGACCCAGGTGCGCTGGGTATTCCTGGAAGATCTTAAAGGCGATATCACCCTCGCTGACAAACTGTGGATTTTTGCTCATCTGCTGGCGCCGCGTCTGGCGCAGGTTAAGCAGCAGCCGGAAGACGCGGCGATGATCCTCTTCACCTCCGGTTCAGAGGGCAATCCGAAAGGGGTGGTGCACAGCCATAAGAGTCTGCTGTCCAACGTCGAGCAGATCAAAACTATCGCCGACTTTACCGCCAATGACCGCTTTATGTCGGCGCTGCCGCTGTTCCACTCTTTTGGCCTCACCGTCGGCCTGCTGACGCCGCTGCTTACCGGGGCGGAAGTGTTTCTCTATCCCAGCCCGCTGCACTATCGCGTGGTGCCGGAGCTGGTCTACGATCGCAACTGTACGGTGCTGTTCGGCACTTCGACCTTCCTCGCCAACTATGCCCGTTTCGCCAATCCGTACGATTTCTACCGCCTGCGCTACGTGGTCGCCGGGGCGGAGAAGCTGCAGGAGAGCACCAAACAGCTGTGGCAGGATAAATTCGGCCTGCGCATTCTCGAAGGCTATGGCGTGACCGAGTGCGCGCCTGTGGTCTCGATTAACGTGCCGATGGCGGCGAAGGTCGGCACCGTGGGCCGCATCCTGCCGGGGATGGACGCCCGCCTGCTGGCGATGCCAGGCATTGATCAAGGGGGGCGGCTGCAGCTGAAAGGGCCGAACATCATGAAAGGCTACCTGCGGGTGGAAAACCCCGGCGTGCTGGAAGCGCCTGCGGCGGAAAACCAGCACGGCGAGATGGAAGCGGGCTGGTATGACACCGGGGATATCGTTACCTTCGATGAGCAGGGCTATGTCCGCATTCAGGGCCGCGCGAAGCGCTTCGCCAAAATCGCCGGCGAGATGATCTCCCTCGAGATGGTGGAGCAGGTGGCCCTCGGCGCGTCGCCGGACAAAATGCACGCCACGGCGATTAAACAGGACGCCAGCAAAGGCGAGGCGTTGGTGCTGTTTACCACCGATAATGAACTGACTCGTGAAGCCCTGCTGCGCTACGCCCGCCAGCACGGCGTACCGGAGCTGGCGGTGCCGCGAGATATACGCTGGCTGAAACAGCTACCGGTGCTCGGCAGCGGCAAGCCAGACTATGTCACCCTGAAAAATATGGTCGACGAGGCGGAAACAACCCATGAGTGAGTCAGTACATACTAACCCTTCGCTGTACTCGAAAGGGATGGTGGCGGTGATCTGCGCCCAGTTCCTGTCGGCCTTCGGCGACAATGCGCTTCTCTTCGCCACCCTGGCGCTGATGAAGCAGCTCTATTATCCGGAGTGGAGCCAGCCGGTCCTGCAGATGTTGTTTGTGGGCGCTTACATCCTCTTTGCCCCCTTTGTCGGCCAGTTCGCCGATAGCTTTGCCAAAGGCCGGGTGATGATGGTGGCCAACGGCCTGAAACTGCTCGGCGCCGGCTGCATCTGCTTCGGCGTCAATCCGTTTATCGGCTATACGCTGGTGGGGATTGGCGCCGCCGCCTATTCGCCGGCCAAGTATGGCATTCTCGGCGAACTCACCACCGGCGATAAGTTAGTGAAGGCTAACGGACTGATGGAGTCCTCGACCATCGCGGCGATCCTGCTGGGCTCCATGGCCGGCGGGATCCTCGCCGACTGGCACGTGCTGGCGGCGCTGATCGTCTGCGCGCTGGTCTACGGCGGGGCGGTAGTGGCTAACCTGTGGATACCCAGGCTGCCGGCGGCGCGTCCGGGGCAGTCGTGGCGTTTTAAGCCAATGACGCACAGCTTCTTCAGCGCCTGCCGGACGCTGTGGCGCAACGGCGAAACCCGCTTTTCGCTGATGGGCACCAGCCTGTTCTGGGGCGCTGGCGTGACCCTGCGTTTCCTGCTGGTGATCTGGGTGCCGGTGGCGCTGGGCATTACCAGCAACGCCATGCCCACCTATCTTAATGCGATGGTGGCGGTGGGGATTGTGCTGGGTGCCGGGGCGGCGGCGAAGCTGGTGACCCTGGAGACGGTGTCGCGCTGTATGCCGGCCGGGATTTTGATCGGTATCGCGGTGATAGCCTTTGCGGTGCAGCAGTCGCTGCTGCCGGCGTTCGGTCTGCTGCTGCTGCTCGGGGTGTTCGGCGGGTTCTTTATCGTACCGCTGAACGCGCTGCTGCAGGAGCGTGGGAAACATTCGGTCGGGGCAGGTAACGCCATTGCGGTACAGAACCTCGGTGAGAACGTGGCGATGCTGCTGATGCTGGGGCTCTATTCCCTGGCGGTGAGCGTGGGCGTTCCACCGGTCGCCGTGGGGATAGGCTTTGGCGCGGTATTCGCCGTGGCCATTGCCGCGCTGTGGGTCTGGGGGCGGCGTAAATAACCTCCCGGCTTGCGCTGCGCTTGACTGGGCGATGGGTTCGCCAATATCTGCTCTTCGGTAGCCCGGGTAAGGCGTATACGCCT
>NZ_GL882830.1:83889-85419 GCF_000195655.1 Klebsiella sp. MS 92-3 | reverse complement strand
AAGGCGTATACGCCTTACCCGGGGCTTTGCTTTCTTACGGCGCCGGGTAGGTATAAACCTGATGCACCGCCTCAATCTCCGCTAATACCTCTTCGCTCAGCTCAAGCTGCAAACTTTCCACGTTGGCCTGCAGCTGCGTCATGGTCGTCGCCCCCAGCAGGGTGCTGGCGACAAACGGCTGCCGACGCACAAAGGCCAGCGCCATTTGCGCCGGATCGAGGCCGTGGCGTTTGGCGATATCCACATAGGCCGCTACCGCTTTCTGCGACTGCTCGCTGCTGTAGCGCGTAAAGCGGCTGAACAGCGTATTGCGCGCCCCCGCCGGCTTCGCACCGTTGAGATACTTGCCGGTCAGTGTGCCGAAAGCCAGGCAGGAGTAGGCCAGCAGCTCCACGCCTTCGAACTGACTCACTTCCGCGAGGCCGACTTCAAAGCTGCGGTTCAGCAGGCTGTAAGGATTCTGAATAGTCACGATCCGCGGGAGGTCGTGCTTATCCGCCAGGTGCAGATAACGCATCACGCCGAAGGCGGTTTCGTTCGACACGCCGATGTAGCGGATCTTCCCGGCGCGCTGGAACTCGGTCAGCGCTTCGAGGGTATCCAGCAGCGTCACGGCGGGCGCGGCGTCGGCCCAGGTATAGCCCAGCTTGCCAAAGCAGTTGGTTGGCCGCTGCGGCCAGTGAACCTGATATAAATCGAGATAATCGGTCTGCAGCCGCTTCAGGCTGGCGTGCAGCGCCTCGCGGATATTTTTGCGGTCCAGAACGTGATTGGGCCGAATGCTGCTGTCGTTATTGCGCGCGGGCCCGCTGACTTTCGAGGCGAGCACCAGCTTTTCGCGATTGCCGCGTTTCGCCAGCCAGTTGCCGACGTAGGTTTCAGTCAGCCCCTGGGTTTCCGGGCGCGGCGGGACCGGGTACATTTCAGCGACATCGATCAGGTTGATGCCGTTGGCAACCGCGTAATCGAGCTGCTGGTGGGCATCGGCCTCGCTATTCTGTTCGCCAAAAGTCATGGTTCCCAGCCCGAGGGTGCTGATTTCAAGAGAACTGTGTGGGATACGGTGATACTGCATAGCCAGCTTCCTTTTTATTTATAAGGTCAGGCATTCCCCGACAAAGGAGTATCAACATGGCAGAGGGTGAGAAAAAGAGGAAGTAAAAAATCAAAAAAGCCGGGTGACGAGGAGGGGCGGTGGGTGAAACCCGCGGCGTCCTGGTATATCCCGACTCTTCTCAAAAGACTGGTGGTCGGTAAGCGCAGCGTCAACAGAAGCTGGGGCCGACAGGGAAAGATTAACGCTTAATGATTTGCGAAACGTCGTCACGATTGATCTGCATTTTATTACCCTGCTGATCTTCGTAACTGATTAAACCGGTATCGTCATCCACGGTAGGTTTACCGTCGGTCAGGATCATTCGCCCATCTTTGGTCGCCATGACGTAATCGCTGCTGCAACCGGAAACCGAGAACGCCAGTCCTACGGCGGAAATCAATACTGCCCATTTCTTCATCGTCAACACCTCTTCA
>NZ_GL882830.1:76777-83780 GCF_000195655.1 Klebsiella sp. MS 92-3 | reverse complement strand
AAAAAAAAAAAAAAAAAAAAAAATAAAAAAGGGGGTGGCCGCTGGGGCCCGGGCTGCAATTTTGTGGTTTACAGCGGGTTTTTCTTATTACGCAGCAGGTTAAGGCTCTCCACCGCGATAGAGAAGAACATGGCGAAATAGATGTATCCCTTCGGCACATGGACGTCGAAGCTTTCCAGCATCAGGGTAAAGCCGACGAGGATCAGAAACGACAGCGCCAGCATTTTCACCGAAGGATGGCGGTCAACAAAATCGCCGATAGGTCGCGCGGCGAACATCATCACCCCCACCGCGATCACCACCGCCGCCATCATGATGAACAGATGATCCGACAGGCCGACGGCGGTGATGACGGAATCGAGGCTAAAGATGATATCCAGCAGCATGATCTGCACGATGGCGCCGAGGAAGGAGTGGACGTTGGTCTTCAGCCCCTCCTCTTCACCTTCGATAGATTCATGGATCTCTTTACTGGCTTTCCAGATAAGGAACAGCCCGCCGAGTAGCAAGATCAGATCGCGAAACGAGATCTCCTGACCGAAAACGGTAAAGAGCGGGTTGGTAAGCTTAACGACCCAGGCGATTGAGGCCAGCAGCGCCAGACGCATGACCATCGCGCCCATCAAACCGATCCGGCGCGCATGGGCGCGCTGGGCGGTGGGGAGCTTAGCCACGACCAGAGAGAGGAAAATAATATTGTCGATCCCGAGCACGATCTCCAGCAACGTCAATGTGCCCAGCGCCAGCCAGGCGTTAGGATCGGTTATCCATGCAAATAACATTGTTCAAAGTCCTGCAAAATAGAAAGCAGCAATTATATGCAACCCCCAACGCAGAACAAAAAATTAATCGTGTTGTAACAAGAAATGGCGGGCAAGCAGAGCGGCGGTAAAATTCTTTTTCAGATAGAAACCGCGCGGCAGCGTGAGGATTGTCTCCCCGCGGGCGCCGATGGCTTCGGTCAGCGCCTTGCTGTTGGCGGCTTTCGGTCTTAACTGCAGCACCTCGCCGTGGCGGGCGGTAATGCGCTCGACCTCACCGAGAACAATGAGATCCATCAGCTCTTCCCAGTCCATGCGCAGCTGGCGCTCCTCGTCTTCGTCCGGGCTCCACAGCAGCGGTGCGCCGACGCGCCGCGCCGCCAGCGGGATGGTGCGTTCACCCTCCACCGGGATCCACAGGACGCGCTGCAGCTTATGCCGTACATGGCTGCTCTCCCAGGTGACGCCGCTATTGCCGGTTAACGGGGCGACGCAGACGAAGGTGGTCTCCAGCGGGCGTCCCCGGCTGTCGATGGGGATCGTTTTGAGCTCGACCCCCAGCGCGGCGAAATCCTGCTCGGGTTTACTGCCTGCGCTGGCGCCCAGCCACAGCTCCAGCAGAATGCCCGTCCAGCCTTTATCGCGCTTCAGATCGCGCGGAATGGGGATCCCCGCCAGCGCCGCCAGCTCGCCCAGCGAATAGCCGGCCAGCTGGCGGGCCTGGGCCAGCAGCTGTTCCTGACTTTGCGGCGGTGAGGCGAGCGGAGCGATAGCGGGCATAGGGTAATACCTTTGGTTAAAAAGTGAGCGCTAATTTTGCGCGTTGTGGATAGAGTTTACCGTTTTCTGAGTAACTATACCAATCTCATGATTTATATGGCTTTTTAAACTCATCATGCGGCTTATGAAAACGGTGTAAACGGGTTTTCCAGAACTGGTCACTGACAATAAACAGGATCTTACACCATGTTATCCACAGAAAAGTGGGATAACTGGGGAAAAGACTCACTACTGGTTCGATTTACAGCCTTGACGTGCGACGAAAATCGAATTTTTAGAGAAAATCTGCCGGTGGCCTGCGCGTAATCTGTGGATAAAATCGACATTGCTCGATCTTTCATCAGTCGGCGGATCGCATGTGTGATGATCGTCACGTTATGCTGTAATGTGTGAAAGGAATATATTCTAACTTTATGAATATGATACTATTATTTTCAGATGCTAGCGATGCGATGTTCGGATTACTCTGGGTTTTCCCGGGTTAATTCCGTACTTCTTCACAACTCTATCCACAGAAAAAGTGAATAAAATCGGCTGTCACGCGCTTTCATTGTTTATAACTCTGGCAATTACTGTGAGTTATTCAAATGTTATCCGTTCTCAGTGTGCGAACAGAGTGGTTTACCGTTTCCGGCGAGTGTGAAACAATCATTCACATTGAAGCTTATCTTGAGGTAGTCCGGTGATTGATGACGATGGCTACCGCCCAAATGTCGGTATTGTAATCTGTAATCGTCAGGGCCAGGTGATGTGGGCCCGGCGCTATGGTCAGCACTCGTGGCAGTTCCCGCAAGGGGGCATTAATCCAGGAGAATCCGCAGAGCAGGCGATGTATCGGGAATTGTTTGAAGAGGTCGGGTTAAGCCGTAAAGATGTGCGGATCCTGGCCTCAACCCGTAACTGGCTGCGTTACAAGTTGCCTAAACGTTTGGTGCGTTGGGACACAAAGCCGGTTTGTATCGGCCAGAAACAAAAGTGGTTTCTTTTGCAGTTGATCGGCAATGATGCGGACATCAATATGCAAACCAGCAGTACACCTGAATTTGATGGTTGGCGCTGGGTGAGTTACTGGTACCCGGTTCGCCAGGTGGTGTCGTTTAAGCGCGACGTCTACCGCCGGGTGATGAAAGAGTTCGCCAGCGTGACCATGTCGCTGGCGGAGAGCGCACCTAAGCCGCAAAACGCGCCTGCTTATCGACGTAAAAGAGGTTAAGCCACGCACATTATGCTCACTCGGTTGCGAGAAATAGTCGAGAAGGTCGCGAGCGCGCCGCGTTTAAACGAGGCGCTGGATATTCTGGTGACGGATGTCTGCCAGGCGATGGAGACGGAAGTCTGCTCGGTTTACCTGGCTGACAATGACCGACGCTGCTATTACCTGATGGCCACCCGCGGGTTAAAAAAACCTCGCGGGCGCACCGTTGCGCTGGCGTTCGATGAAGGCCTGGTGGGGCTGGTTGGCCGCCTGGCGGAACCCATCAACCTCGCCGATGCGCAAAAACACCCCAGCTTCAAATATATCCCCGCCGTCAAAGAGGACCGCTTCCGCGCCTTCCTTGGCGTGCCGATCATTCAGCGCCGCCAGCTGCTGGGCGTGCTGGTGGTCCAGCAGCGCGAGCTGCGTCAGTTTGATGAAAGCGAAGAGTCTTCCCTCGTCCCCCCCGCCCCCCAGATGGCGGCGATCCTCTCCCAGTCCCAGCTGAACGCCCTGTTCGGCCAGTATCGTCAAACGCGCATTCGCGCTCTGCCGGCCTCTTCCGGGGTGGCGATCGCCGAGGGCTGGATGGACGTCAGCCTGCCGCTGATGGAGCAGGTGTATGAAGCCTCGACGCTGGACACCGCCTCGGAACGCGAACGCCTGACCGGTGCGCTGGAAGAGGCGGCCAACGAGTTTCGTCGCTACAGCAAACGCTACGCCGCCGGGGCGCAAAAAGAGACGGCGGCGATCTTCGATCTCTACTCGCACCTGCTCTCTGACGCCCGCCTGCGTCGCGAGCTGTTTGCCGAAGTTGACAAAGGCGCCGTCGCCGAGTGGGCCGTCAAAAAGATCATTGAGAAGTTCGCCGAACAGTTTGCCGCGCTGAGCGACGGCTATTTGAAAGAGCGGGCCGGCGATCTGCGTACCCTGGGCCAGCGTCTGCTGTTCCATCTCGACGACAGTATTCAGGGGCCCAACACCTGGCCGGCGCGCATTATCCTCGTGGCGGACGAGCTGTCGGCCACCACCCTCGCCGAAGTGCCGCAGGATCGCCTGGCCGGCGTGGTGGTGCGCGATGGCGCCGCCAACTCCCATGCCGCTATTATGGTGCGGGCCCTCGGCATCCCAACGGTGATGGGCGCCGATATTCAGCCCTCGCTGCTGCATGGCCATACGCTGATTGTCGATGGCTATCGCGGTGAACTGCTGGTGGATCCTGAACCTGTCCTGTTGCAGGAGTATCAGCGCCTTATCAGCGAAGAGAACGAACTCAGCCGCCTGGCGGAGGACGATCTCCAGCGCGCGTCGGAGCTGAAAAGCGGCGAGCGGGTGAAAGTCATGCTCAACGCCGGCTTAAGCCCGGAGCACGAAGAGAAGCTCGGCAGCTTTGTTGACGGCATTGGCCTCTACCGCACCGAAATTCCCTTTATGCTGCAGAGCGGCTTCCCCTCAGAAGAGGAGCAGGTCGCCCAGTATCAGGGCATGCTGCAGATGTTTAACAGCAAACCGGTGACCCTGCGTACCCTGGACATCGGCGCGGATAAACAGCTGCCGTATATGCCGATCAGCGAAGAGAACCCGTGCCTCGGCTGGCGCGGGATCCGCATCACCCTCGATCAGCCGGAGATCTTTTTGATCCAGGTGCGGGCGATGCTGCGCGCCAACGCCGCCACCGGCAACCTCAGCATTTTGCTGCCGATGGTGACCAGTCTGGAGGAGGTGGATGAGGCCCGTCGGCTGATCGATCGCGCCAGCCGGGAAGTGGAAGAGATGATCGGCTACGCCATCCCACGTCCGCGCCTGGGGGTGATGCTGGAGGTCCCGTCGATGGTCTTTATGCTGCCGCAGCTGGCCAGCCGGATCGATTTTATCTCGGTAGGGACGAACGACCTGACCCAGTACCTGCTGGCCGTCGACCGCAACAATACCCGGGTCGCCAGCATGTATGACAGCCTGCATCCTGCGGTATTGCGGGCGCTGGCGATGATCGCCCATGACGCGGAGCGCTTTGGCATCGATCTGCGCCTGTGCGGCGAGATGGCGGGCGACCCGATGTGCGTGACGATCCTTATCGGCCTCGGTTACCGCCATCTGTCGATGAACGGCCGCTCGGTGGCGAGGGTGAAGTATCTGCTGCGCCGCATTGATATCGAAGAGGCGCAGGAGCTGTCGCGTCGCAGCCTCGATGCGCAGATGACCGCCGAGGTGCGCCATCAGGTGGCGGCCTTTATGGAGCGTCGCGGTCTCGGCGGCCTGATCCGCGGCGGGCGGTAGCGCCAGCCCGGGTGAGGCGTAAGCCGTAACCCGGGGATCCTCTGCTCGCACCCTCCGGCAAAGTAGGGTACTGCCGGGAAAACGGCATTCTGTTAGCATCCGTATACATATCTTTTACACGTTCGGCGCGGATCGCTCTTGTGGCTTATGCTATGATTCGCCTCCTTCGGCGTGCCCGTTTTGTTCGGGTATGGATCATCACCGCTGTCCACTTTCGGCGGAATAACAAGTCTTTATGGTGACAGATGAATAGTGGCTACCTGCATTTTCCGGAGTTCGATCCGGTCATTTTTTCTCTAGGCCCGGTCTCCCTCCACTGGTACGGTTTGATGTACCTGGTGGGCTTTGTCTTTGCGATGTGGCTGGCCACCCGTCGGGCGAATCGTCCGGGCAGCGGCTGGACGAAAAATGAAGTGGAAAACCTGCTCTACGCGGGCTTCCTCGGCGTCTTCCTGGGCGGTCGTATCGGCTACGTGCTGTTTTACAACCTGCCGGTATTTCTTGCCGATCCGCTGTATCTGTTCCGCGTCTGGGACGGCGGCATGTCGTTCCACGGCGGCCTGATCGGCGTGATCCTGGTGATGATTATCTTCGCCAGACGCACCAAACGCACCTTCTTCCAGGTCTCCGATTTTATCGCGCCGCTGATCCCGTTTGGTCTTGGCGCCGGGCGTCTGGGCAACTTTATCAACGGCGAGCTGTGGGGCCGCGTAGACCCGAGCTTCCACTACACGATGATTTTCCCGGGCTCCCGTGCCGAAGACCTGGCGCTGCTGCCGACGCATCCGGAATGGCAATCGCTGTTCGATACCTACGGCGCGCTGCCGCGTCACGCGTCGCAGCTGTACGAGCTGGCGCTGGAAGGCGTGGTACTGTTCCTGATCCTCAACCTGTTTATCCGTAAACCGCGCCCGACCGGCTCCGTTTCCGGTCTGTTCCTGATTGGCTACGGCCTGTTCCGCATCATCGTGGAATTCTTCCGCCAGCCCGACGCCCAGTTCACCGGCGGCTGGGTGCAGTACATCAGCATGGGGCAGATTCTTTCGATCCCGATGGTGCTTGCGGGTATCATTATGATGGTTTGGGCTTACCGCCACCGTCCGCAGCAACAGAATTCTTGAGGAACCATGAAACAGTATCTTGATTTGATGCAGAAAGTGCTCACCGAGGGCACGCCAAAAAATGACCGCACCGGCACTGGCACGATCTCCATTTTCGGCCATCAGATGCGTTTTAACCTGCAGGAAGGCTTCCCGCTGGTGACCACCAAGCGCTGTCATTTACGCTCCATCATCCATGAACTGCTGTGGTTCCTGCAGGGCGACACCAACATCGCCTATCTGCACGAGAACAACGTCACCATCTGGGACGAGTGGGCGGATGAGAATGGCGACCTGGGGCCGGTCTACGGCAAACAGTGGCGTTCCTGGCCTGCGCCGGACGGCCGCCATATCGACCAGATCAGCACGGTGATGAACCAGCTGAAAAACGACCCGGACTCCCGCCGGATCATCGTCTCGGCATGGAACGTCGGCGAGCTGGATAAAATGGCGCTGGCGCCGTGCCACGCCTTCTTCCAGTTCTACGTCGCCGACGGCAAGCTCTCCTGCCAGCTGTATCAGCGTTCCTGCGATGTGTTCCTCGGCCTGCCGTTCAATATCGCCAGCTACGCGCTGCTGGTGCATATGGTGGCGCAGCAGTGCGATCTGCAGGTCGGTGATTTCGTCTGGACCGGCGGAGACACCCATCTGTACAGCAACCATCTTGAGCAGACCAACCTGCAGCTAAGCCGCGAACCGCGTCCGCTGCCGAAGCTGGTCATCAAACGCAAGCCGGCGTCGATCTTCGACTACCGCTTTGAAGACTTCGAGATTGAAGGTTACGATCCGCACCCGGGCATTAAAGCGCCGGTGGCGATTTAACCCCCTAGCAGAGATGACTAACCCGCGGCCCCCGGGCCCGGGGGGTTTTTTTTTTTTTTTTCCCCCCC
>NZ_GL882830.1:49694-76674 GCF_000195655.1 Klebsiella sp. MS 92-3 | reverse complement strand
TTTTTTTATGCCCTTCGCACCACCCGATGGGAGCGCTTTCCGTTACCACCGGGAGAAGGTTGTTTTCACCTGCCCCCCAGGCCACAGGTGGTTGCGGTGGGCGAAGTTGGCTAGACGTTCGCAAAAAAATGTTCTTCTGTCGAGTATGCAAAGCTTTTTTGCGTATCTGGCCGGGAAAGCTATTTTCCGTCGTCGCGCCAGGGCCAATCGCCGCGGCATACTCGACGCCATGAACAGAGAACATGGCTACACCCTGATGGAAACCCTGGTAACGCTGACACTGATGATGATCCTCAGCGTCGGCGGCCTGTACGGCTGGCAGCGCTGGCAGCAGCAGCAACGACTGTGGCAAACTGCCGTCCAGGTGCGGGATTTTCTGCTCTTTCTGCGCGATGACGCCAACGCCTACAACCGGGACCGCGTGCTTCGCGTCGGCCAGGACGAAGTGGGCTGGTGCCTGAGCGCGGAGGGGGAGGGGCCTGACTGCGCCTCGGGGACATCCTTCACGCTGCGCCCGCGCTGGCCGGGGATCACGCTGGCTGGCGTTACGCCTGGTCTGGGGTTTTATGGTCTGCGCAGCACCGCCTGGGCGGGGAATCTGCGGCTGCAGAGCGCGGCCGGCAGCTGGAGCATTGTGATCTCACACTGGGGGCGGATTCGTTTATGCCGCAGCGACAGCGCAGGAGGGTGTCAGTGAGCCGCCGCGGATTTTCCCTGGCGGAGGCGCTTATCGCCATGGCCATCGGCTCGCTGCTGCTGATGGGGGCCTGCCGCTTTCTGCCTGCCCTGCAGCGTCATATTCTGCGCCAGGGCGAACAGCTGGCCCTGGAGAACGAGCTGTGGCAGCGTGTGCATGCCGTGGGAAAACATCTGCAGCGCGCCGGGTACTGCCGGGGAGCGTGCGGCGGAGCCGGGCTGGAGCTAGCCGCTGGCGGCGAGTGTCTGATTGTGCGCTGGGATGCGAACAGCAACGGGAGATGGGAAACCTCCCCCGCGGCAGCGGCGGAGAGCACCGGCTTTCGCCTGCACGACGGCGCGCTGGAGACCCTGCGCGGGGCCAGCGACTGCCGCGGCGGCGGATGGGAGAAAATCACCAACCCGGCCGCCATCGTGGTGACGCGCTTCTCGGTACAACGTCAAGTCACCCCGGGCTTCGCGCCGGAGCTGAGCGTGACGCTGGCGGCGCGCTCCGCGCAACAGACGGGCCTGACGAGCGAGGTTGAGCAGCGGGTGACGGGGTATAACCTGTGATCCGCCAGCGTGGAATGTCGTCGCTGCTGATGGTGCTCCTGTTGCTGACCCTCGGCAGCCTGTTACTCGAGGGGCTTAACCTGCAGCAGCGGGCGCTGCTGGCGCAAACCGCCAGCGAAACGCAGGCGATCCGCGATACGGCGATAGCCCATTCCGCGCTGCAGTGGGGAAAACAGCAGGTCTGGTCGGCGCAGGTGGCGCTGGCCTGCCGGGAGCAGGCGCCGCAGGGCTGGCGCGCCTGTCTGCGTATCTTCGGCGACGGTTCACTGTTGCTCAGCAGCGCCAGCGGCGAGGTGCAGGTCTGGCAGTCCGGCGAGGTGCGCGGCGGGCAGGTGCGTTTTTCCGGCCACGGCTGGAGCGATTTTTGCCCGCTCAGGGAGGCGAGCTTATGTCAAATGCCCTGAAGCGTCAGCGGGGGTTTAGCCTGCCGGAGACCGTGCTGGCGATGGCGCTGATGGTGCTGACGATCACCGCGCTGGGCGGCTATCAGCGCGGAATGGCGCAAGGAATTGTCCAGTTGAACCAGACCCGTCAACTGTGGCGCGACGCGTGGCGCTATAGCCAGCTCTCCGCGCCGCCGTCGCCGGCACGCGGGCAGGTAAGCCGTATGCAGACATCGAGGCAAAGATGTGTCAGCATCACGGTAACGATCAGTAGACCCGTTGCAAAGCGGGTGCAGATGACCCGGCTGCATTGCCCGGTCAGCCAGTAGTCAGGAGCAATTATGTTAAGGGTATACCACTCAAACCGGCTGGATGTTCTCGAGGCGTTGATGGAGTTTATCGTCGAGCGCCAGCGGCTGGATGACCCTTTTCAGGCCGAAATGGTGCTGGTGCAGAGTACCGGCATGGCGCAGTGGCTGCAGATGACCCTGGCCGCGCGCTTCGGGATTGCCGCCAATATCGAGTTCCCGCTGCCGGCGAGCTTTATCTGGGATATGTTCGTGCGCGTCCTGAAAGATATTCCGGGCGAAAGCGCCTTCAGCAAGCAGAGCATGAGCTGGAAGCTGATGACCCTCCTGCCGCAGCACCTGGAGGAAGACGATTTTATCCTGCTGCGCCAGTATCTGAGTGATGACGGCGACAAGCGCAAGCTGTTTCAGCTGGCCGCCCGGGTGGCGGACCTCTATGACCAGTACCTCGTCTATCGCCCGGAGTGGCTGATGCGCTGGGAGGCCGGCCAGCGGGTGGAAGGTCTCGGCGATGCCCAGCAGTGGCAGGCGCCGCTGTGGCAGGCGCTGGTGAGCTACACCGCCGAGCTGGGGCAGCCGCAGTGGCACCGCGCCAATCTCTACCAGCGCTTTATCAGTACCCTGGAAAAAGCGGACGAACCGCCCGCCGGGCTGCCGTCGCGCGTCTTCATCTGCGGGATTTCCGCGCTGCCGCCGGTCTATCTTCAGGCGCTGCAGGCGCTGGGTAAGCATGTCGATGTCTATGTCTTGTTTACCAACCCCTGCCGCTACTACTGGGGAGACATTAAGGATCCGGCGTTTCTGGCGAAGCTGCTGTCGCGTCAGCGGCGCCATCACCGCGAGGCGCGCGCGCTACCTCTGTTTCGCGACACCGAGCAGGCGCCGGGGTTGTTTAATGACGCCGGGGAACAGGATGTCGGCAACCCGTTGCTCGCCTCCTGGGGGAAACTGGGGCGCGACTATATCTACCTGCTGGCGGGGCTGGAGCGCTATGAGGAGCTGGACGCTTTTGTCGACATCGCCCCCGATAACCTGTTGCATAACCTGCAATCGGATATCCTCGAACTGCGCAACGCGGCGGTGGCCGGGCAGAGCGCAGAGGCATTCGCCCACAGTCGCGACAAACGTCCGCTGACGCTGGATGACCGCAGTCTGAGCATTCACGTCTGCCACAGTCCGCAGCGCGAAGTGGAGGTTCTGCACGATAGGCTACTGGCGATGCTGGAGGCGGATCCGACGCTCACGCCGCGGGATATCATCGTCATGGTGGCGGATATCGACAGCTACAGCCCATATATACAGGCGGTGTTTGGCGCCGCCAGCGGCGATCGCTGGCTGCCGTGGGCGATCTCCGACCGTCGCGCCCGAGAGTCGCACCCGGTGCTGCAGGCGTTTATCACGCTGCTCTCGCTGCCGGACAGCCGCTTCGCCAGTGAAGATGTGCTGGCGCTGCTGGACGTCCCGGTGCTGGCGGCGCGCTTTAATATCACGGAAGAAGGGCTGCGCTACCTGCGCCAGTGGGTGAACGAGTCCGGCGTCCGCTGGGGAATGGATGACGACAACGTCCGTGAGCTGGACCTGCCGGCGACCGGGCAGCATACCTGGCGGTTCGGCCTCACCCGCATGCTGTTGGGCTACGCGATGGACAGCCGCGAGGGAGAATGGCAGTCGGTGCTGCCATATGACGAATCCAGCGGTTTGATCGCCGAGCTGGTGGGCAACCTCGCATCGCTGCTGATGCAGCTTAATCTGTGGCGACGCGGCCTGGCCCAGCAGCGGCCGCTGGCGGAGTGGCTGCCGGTCTGTCGCGATCTGCTGAATGACTTTTTCCTGCCGGACAGTGAGACCGAAGCGGCGCTGGCGCTGATTGAGCAGCAGTGGCTGGCGGTTATTGATAGCGGTCTGGAGGCGCAGTATGGCGAGCAGGTGCCGCTGACGCTGCTGCGCTATGAGCTGGCCCAGCGCCTCGATCAGCAGCGGATCAGCCAGCGCTTTCTTGCCGGCCCGGTCAATATCTGTACCCTGATGCCGATGCGTTCGATCCCCTTTAAGGTGGTGTGCCTGCTGGGGATGAATGACGGGGTTTATCCGCGCACGCTACCGCCGCTGGGCTTTGATTTAATGAGCCAGAAGCCGCAGCGCGGCGACCGCAGCCGGCGCGATGATGACCGCTATCTGTTCCTCGAAGCGCTGATGTCCGCCGAGCAGACGCTGTATATCAGCTATATCGGCCGTTCGATCCAGGACAACAGCGAGCGTTTTCCTTCGGTGCTGGTGCAGGAGCTGGTGGATTATATCGGCCAGAGCCACTGTCTCGCCGGTGACGAAGAGCTTGACTGCGACGCCAGCGAAGCGCGGGTTAAAGCCCATATCACCCATCTGCATACGCGCATGCCGTTCGACGTTGCCAATTTCCAGGAAGACGAGAACAAGAGCTACGCTCGTGAATGGCTGGCGGCCGCCGGCCAGCAGGGAGAGGCGCATAGCGATTTTATACAGCCGCTCACCGCGCCGCCGATTGACAGCCTGCCGTTCGATCAGCTTCTGCGCTTCTGGCAGCACCCGGTACGCGCGTTCTTTCAGCAGCGTTTGCGGGTCAATTTCCGCGCCGAAGAGGACGATATTCCAGACGACGAGCCGTTCACTCTTGAAGGGCTGAGCCGTTATCAACTGAATCAGCAACTGCTCAATACGCTTATTGAGGAGCAGGACGTCTCGGCTATGTTCCGCCGCTTTCGCGCCGCCGGCGAGCTGCCGTATGGCGCCTTTGGCGAGCTGGTCTGGGAGACGCAGCGCCTGGAGATGCAGGCGCTGGCCGAGCGGGTGATGGCCGAGCGCCAGCAGGCGCAGAGCATGGAGATCGATCTGCAGTGCGGCGGCGTGAACCTGACCGGCTGGCTGCAGCAGGTGCAGCCGGACGGTCTGCTGCGCTGGCGGCCTTCGCTGCTGAGCGTCTCCCAGGGGATGCAACTTTGGCTGGAACACCTTGTCTACTGCGCCAGCGGCGGCACCGGCGAGAGCCGGCTGTTTGTGCGGAAAGAGGGAGAGTGGCGCTTTCCGGCGCTGGCGCCCGCCGAGGCGCAGGCGTACCTTAACGAGCTGGTGGATGGCTATTTGCTGGGGATGTCGCAGCCGCTGCTGCTGCTGCCGGAAAGCGGTGGCGCCTGGCTGAAAGCCTGTTACGACGCCGAAAAGGATGTCATCTTAATGGACGAAGAGACGCAGCAGAAAGCGCGGAGCAAATTCCTGCAGACCTACGAAGGGAACATGGTGGTCAGCGGGGAGGGCGCCGATATCTGGTATCAACGCCTGTGGCGTTCGCTGGAGCCGGCGCATTACGAAGAAATCATTGCCCAGACGCAGCGTTATCTGTTACCGCTATATCGTTACCATCGGTCCACACAAATTTAAATAGTATAAAAATTGCGCACTGAATGGCGGTTCATTTAATATGCGCAACGTATCACGGACTGATGGACATAAAAGGCTGCACGCTGTGCAGCGCAAGTTTGTTAATGATGAGGTTCGTGAATGCCCCGCAGTTTATGGTTCAAGGTTTTTGTTGTGCTGGCCGCCCTCTGGGCGCCGTTTAGTCAGGCCGACACCGGATGGCAGCCGATTCAGGAGACGATCCGCAAAAGCGAAAAAGATACGCGTCAGTATCAGGCGATCCGCCTTGATAACGACATGGTCGTGCTGCTGGTTTCCGATCCGCAGGCGGTGAAATCGCTGTCGGCGCTGGTGGTGCCGGTGGGATCCCTGCAGGATCCGGCAGATCATCAGGGGCTGGCGCATTTTCTGGAACATATGACGCTGATGGGGTCGCAAAAATATCCCCAGCCTGACAGCCTTGCAGAGTTTCTTAAGCTGCACGGCGGCAGTCATAACGCCAGTACCGCGCCCTACCGCACCGCGTTTTATCTTGAAGTGGAAAATGATGCGCTGGACGGGGCCGTAGATCGCCTGGCCGACGCCATCGCCGCGCCGCTGCTGGATAAAAAATATGCCGACCGCGAACGTAACGCGGTCAACGCCGAGCTGACGATGGCCCGGACGCGAGACGGGATGCGCATGGCCCAGGTCAGCGCGGAGACCATCAACCCGGCTCACCCGGCGGCCCACTTCTCCGGTGGCAACCTCGAGACGCTCAGCGATAAGCCCGGCAGCCCGGTGCTTGATGCGCTGCACACCTTCCGCGATAGCTGGTACTCCGCCAATCTGATGAAAGCGGTGATCTACAGCAACAAGCCGTTGCCGGCGCTGGCGCGCATGGCTGCGGACACCTTTGGCCGCGTGCCGAATCGTCAGATCAGCAGGCCGGAAATTACCGTCCCGGTGGTCACGGATGCGCAAAAAGGCATCATTATTCACTATGTGCCGGCGATGCCGCGTAAAGTGCTGCGCGTCGAGTTTCGCATCGACAACAACAGCGATCGCTTCCGCAGCAAAACCGATGAGCTGGTCACCTATCTTATCGGCAACCGCAGCCCGGGCACGCTCTCTGACTGGTTGCAAAAACAGGGCCTGGCGGAAGGTATCCGCGCCGATTCCGATCCGGTGGTAAACGGCAACAGCGGCGTACTGGCGATCTCAGCCACCCTCACCGACAAAGGCCTGGCGCACCGCGATGAAGTGACGGCGGCCATTTTCAGCTACCTCGACCTCCTGCGTACTCAGGGCATCGACAAACGCTATTTCGACGAACTGGCGCATGTGCTGGCGCTCGATTTCCGCTATCCGTCGATCAACCGCGACATGGACTACGTGGAATGGCTGGCGGACACCATGATCCGGGTGCCGGTCGAGCATGCGCTGGACGTGGTAAATATTGCCGACCAGTACGACCCGCAGGCGATCAAAGACCGGCTGGCGATGATGACCCCGCAGAACGCCCGCATCTGGTATATCAGCCCCCAGGAGCCGCATAACAAGACGGCCTACTTTGTCGATGCGCCGTATCAGGTGGATAAGATTAGCGAGCAGACGTTCGCTGACTGGCAGCACAAATCGCAGGCCATCCAGCTGCAGCTGCCGGCGCTCAACCCCTATATTCCGGATGACTTCACCCTTAGCAAAAGCGATAAAGCCTGGCCGCATCCGCAGCTGATCCTGGATGAACCGACGCTGCGGGTGGTGTATGCCCCGAGCCAGTATTTTGCCAGCGAGCCGAAGGCGGACATCTCCCTGGTGCTGCGTAACCCTCAGGCGATGGACAGCGCTCGCCGGCAGGTGATGTTTGCCCTCAACGATTATCTCGCCGGCATCGCCCTCGACCAGCTCAGTAACCAGGCGGCGGTCGGCGGCATTTCGTTCTCTACCGGCGCTAATAACGGATTAATGGTCAATGCCAACGGCTATACCCAGCATCTTCCGGCGCTGTTCAGCGATCTGTTGCAGGGATACTTCAGCTATACGCCGACCGAGGAGCAGCTGGAGCAGGCCAAATCCTGGTATGCGCAGATGATGGATTCCGCCGAGAAAGGCAAAGCCTACGATCAGGCGATTATGCCGATCCAGATGGTCTCGCAGGTGCCGTACTTCCAGCGCGAAGTGCGCCGGGCGCTGCTGCCCTCCATTACCCTTAAAGAGGTGCTCGACTACCGCGCCAACCTGAAAACCAGGGGGCGTCCTGAACTGATGGTGATCGGCAATATGACCGCCGATGCCGCCACGACCCTGGCCCGCCAGATCCAGCAGCAGCTGGGCGCTGACGGCAACGAATGGTGCCGCAATAAAGACGTGGTGGTGAACCGGCAGCAGCTGGCGATCTTCAACAAAGCGGGCAACAGCACCGACTCCGCGCTGGCCGCGGTGTTCGCGCCGCCCAATGTTGATGAGTTCAGCAGCACCGCCGCCAGCACCCTGCTGGGACAGATTATTCAGCCGTGGTTCTACAACCAGCTGCGTACCGAAGAGCAGCTCGGCTACGCGGTCTTTGCCTTCCCGATGAACGTGGGGCGCCAGTGGGGCATGGGCTTCCTGCTGCAGAGTAGCGATAAGCAACCGGCCTTCCTCTGGCAGCGGTTCCAGGCCTTCTTCCCCACCGCGGAGGCGAAGCTGCGGGCGATGAAGCCGGAAGAGTTTGCCCAGCTCCAGCAGGCGGTGATAAGCCAGATGCTGCAGGCGCCGCAGACGCTGGGCGATGAAGCCTCGAAACTGAGCAAAGATTTCGATCGCGGTAATATGCGTTTTGATTCACGTGATAAAGTAGTGGCTCAGATTAAACTGCTGACGCCGCAAAAACTTGCCGACTTCTTCCATCAGACGGTGGTGGATCCGCAGGGCATGACGATCTTGTCCCAGATTTCCGGTAGCCAGAATGGCAAAGCGGACTATGCCCAGCCGAAAGGCGGCAAAGTGTGGGAAAACGTCAGCGCATTGCAGCAATCCTTACCCCTGATGCGAGAGAATGAATGACCGACACCGCTGAGTCTTTGGATCCCCTGCGCTTGCCCCTGATCGGCGAGCGCCTGATAGAAGCCTCTGCGGGCACCGGAAAAACCTTTACCATCGCCGCGCTGTATCTGCGGCTGCTGTTGGGGCTGGGCGGTGAGGCCGCCTATCCCCGCGCCATCAGCGTTGAAGAACTGCTGGTGGTGACCTTTACCGAGGCGGCGACCGAAGAGCTGCGCGGCCGTATCCGCAGCAACATCCACGAACTGCGCATCGCCTGCCTGCGCGGCGAATCCGACAATCCGCTCTACAGCGCGTTGTTGGCGGAGATCGCCGATAAAGATGACGCTGCGAAGACGCTGCTGCTGGCTGAACGGCAGATGGACGAGGCGGCGGTATTCACCATCCACGGCTTTTGCCAACGGATGCTGAGCCTTAACGCCTTCGAGTCGGGCATGCTGTTCGAGCAACAGCTGATCGAGGATGAATCCCGTCTGCGCTATCAGGCCTGCGCCGATTTCTGGCGCCGCCACTGCTATCCCCTGACCCGCGATATCGCTGCGGTGATCCACGACGTCTGGAAAGGGCCGCGCGATCTGCTGAAGTCCCTTGACCGCTGGCTGCAGGGCGAAGCGCCGCAGCTTAAGTCGCCGCCAGCCCCTAACGAGACGCTGGCCGAACGCCATCAGCAGATCATCGCCCGCATTGACTCGCTCAAGCAGCAGTGGCGCGAGCAGGTGGGCGAGATCGAAGGCGTGCTGGAAAATTCCGGCCTTGACCGGCGGAAGTTTAATCGCGGCAACCAGGGCAAGTGGATGGAGAAAGTGAACGCCTGGGCGCAGGAAGAGACGTTAAGCTACCAGCTGCCCGACGCGCTGGAGAAATTTGCCCAGTCGTTTCTGCTCGAGCGCACCAAAGCCGGTGGCGAACCGCCGGTGCATCCCCTGTTTAGCGCCGTAGAGTCGTTGCTGGCCTCCTCGCTGACGCTCACCGATCTGGTGCTGGCGAGAGCGATGGTCGAGATCCGCGATGCGGTCGCCCGCGAAAAGCGCCGCCGCGGCGAGCTGGGGTTTGACGATATGCTCAGCCGGCTTGACGAGGCGCTGCGCGGCGACAGCGGCGAGACGCTGGCCAGCGCCATTCGCCAGCGTTTTCCGGTGGCGATGATCGATGAATTTCAGGACACCGACCCTCAGCAGTACCGGATTTTTCGCCGCATCTGGCGCCGGCAGCCGGAGACGGCTCTGCTGCTGATCGGCGATCCGAAGCAGGCCATCTACGCCTTTCGCGGCGCCGATATCTTTACCTATATGAAAGCGCGCGGCGACGTTGCCGCGCACTACACCCTCGATACCAACTGGCGCTCCTCGCCGGGCATGGTGGGCAGCGTCAATCGGCTGTTCAGCCTCAGCGATAACCCCTTCATGTTCCACGAGATCCCGTTCCTGCCGGTGAAGGCGGCGGCGAAGAACAAGGGGCTGCGCTTTACCGTTGACGCGGCGGACGTACCGGCGATGAACGTCTGGCTGATGCCCGGCGACACCGTCGGGTCTGGCGATTATCAGACCTTTATGGCGCAGCTCTGCGCCACGCAGATCCGCGACTGGCTGAGCGCCGGTCAGCGGGGGCGCGCGCTGCTGTGGCGCGGGGAAACCTCGCGCCCGGTACAGGCTTCGGATATTACCGTGCTGGTGCGCAACCGGCTGGAGGCGGCGCAGGTGCGTGAAGCGCTGCAGACGCTGGGTATTCCCTCGGTCTACCTCTCCAACCGCGACAGCGTTTTTGAGACGCTGGAGGCCCAGGAGCTGCTCTGGCTATTGCAGGCGGTGCTGGCCCCGGAGCGGGAAAATACCCTGCGCAGCGCGCTGGCGACGTCGATGTTTGGCCTGACCGCGCTGGATATTGAAAACCTGAACCAGGATGAGCAGGCGTGGGACGCGCTGGTGGAAGAGTTCAGCGAATACCGCCAGATTTGGCGGCAGCGCGGAGTGATGCCGATGCTGCGGGCGTTGATGACGGCCCGACATATCGCCGAGAATCTGCTGGCGACACGCGGCGGCGAGCGGCGCTTAACCGACATTCTGCACATCAGCGAACTGCTGCAGGAGGCGGCCAGCCAGCTGGAAAGCGAGCATGCCCTTGTGCGCTGGCTGGCGCAGCATATCGCCGAGCCGGACAGCAACGCCGCCAGCCAGCAGATGCGTCTCGAAAGCGATAAGCACCTGGTGCAAATTGTCACTATTCACAAGTCAAAAGGGCTGGAATACCCCCTGGTCTGGCTGCCGTTTATCGCCCGGTTTCGTAAACAGGACCAGGCGTTTTACCACGATCGCGAGACGTTCGCGGCGGTGCTGGATCTGGGCCAGGATGAGGCCAGCCTCGAGCTGGCGGAGGCGGAACGACTGGCGGAAGATCTGCGCCTGCTGTACGTGGCCCTGACCCGCGCGGTCTGGCACTGCAGCCTCGGCGTGGCGCCGCTCAGCAGCCGGAAATCCGGCAACAGCGATTTCCACCTCAGCGCGCTGGGACGGCTGCTGCAGGCGGGCGAAGCCATGGACGCCGCCGGGCTGGCTGCGCGGCTGGCGGACTTCTGTCATGGCGATATTGCATTACAGAGACCGGGCGAACTGGATCTCACCCCGTGGCAGGCGCCTGCGGCGACCATCCCGCGATTGTCGGCGCGCGAGCTGCAGCGCCGCATTGCCGACGACTGGCGGGTGACCAGTTACTCCGGACTGCAGCAGCATGGTTTCAGCGGCGGGCAGGATTTGCTGCCGCGTCTGGATGTTGATGCCGCCGGCGTCGGCGAAGTCGTGGAAGAGCCGCAGCTGACTCCGCACCACTTCCCGCGCGGCGCCGCGCCGGGGACCTTCCTGCACAGCCTGTTTGAGGAGCTGGACTTCACCCAGCCGGTGCCGGAAGGGTGGATGGCGGAGAAGCTGCAGCTGAGCGGGTTTGACGCGCAGTGGGCGCCGGTGCTGACCGACTGGCTGGGGGGCGTGCTGAAGACCCGCCTGCCGGGGCCGGATATCGCGCTCAATCAGCTTGCGTCGCGGGATAAACAGGTGGAGATGGCATTTTACCTGCCCATCGCCCAGCTGCTGACGGCGGAGCGCCTTGACGCGCTTATCCGCCAGTACGATCCCCTCTCTGCCGACACGCCGCCGCTGGATTTCCGCCAGGTGCGCGGCATGCTGAAGGGCTTTATCGATCTGGTCTTCCGTCACGAAGGCCGTTATTACCTGCTGGATTACAAATCCAACTGGCTGGGGGAAGATCGCGAGGCCTACACCCGGCCGGCGATGGAGCAGGCGATGCGTGCCCACCGCTACGATCTACAGTATCAGCTGTATAGCCTGGCGCTGCACCGCTATCTGCGCCACCGGCTGGCCGATTATGACTATGACCGCCACTTCGGCGGCGTGATTTATCTTTTCCTGCGCGGCATGGACGGGCAGGAGGGGGGGCAGGGGATCTTCACCACCCGGCCGGTGCGACCGCTGATTGACGGTCTGGATCAGCTTTTTGCCGGAGAAACTCAGGAGGAGGCCTCATGACTTTCGAACAACTACTGCTGGCGGCGGTGGAGCAGCGTCTGCTGCGGCCGCTGGACGTCCAGTTTGCACTGATGGTGGCGCAAAACGACCCGCCGGCGGTCAAGCTGGCGGCGGCCTTGCTGAGCCGGGATGCCGGCGAGGGGCACGTCTGTCTGCCGCTCTCGCGGTTGAGCGGCGACGAGGCGCTGAGTGGTAAAGCGGGGGAGATCCGCGATCGGCTGCTGGCCGAAGCCGGCGCGCCGGAGGACTGGCCCGCACTGCTGCTCGCGTCGTCGGCGGTGAGCTGCGGCGATGCTCCGGCGCCGATGATTTTGTGCGGCGACCGGCTCTATCTGAATCGGATGTGGCGCAACGAGCTGACCGTCGCCCGCTTCTTCAATGAAGCCAACCGGGTGCTGGAGATGGATGAGGCCCGGCTGGCGTCAACCCTGAATGCCCTGTTCCCTGCCACCGGCGAAACCGACTGGCAAAAAGTGGCCGCGGCGGTGGCGCTGACCCGCCGCATCTCAGTGATCTCCGGCGGTCCCGGGACCGGGAAGACCACCACCGTGGCGAAGCTTCTGGCGGCGCTGATCCAGATCGAAGACAGCCCACGCTGTCGTATTCGCCTGGCGGCACCGACGGGGAAAGCGGCGGCGCGTCTGACCGAATCGCTGGGCGCGGCGCTGAGAAAATTGCCGCTGACCGACGCGCAGAAAGCGTTGATTCCCACCGAGGCCAGCACGCTGCATCGTCTGCTGGGCGCCCAGCCAGGCAGCCAGCGGATGCGCTATCACGCCGGCAACCCGCTGCATCTGGACGTGCTGGTGGTGGATGAAGCCTCGATGATCGACCTGCCGATGATGTCGCGGCTTATCGACGCGCTGCCGGCCCACGGGCGGGTGATTTTCCTCGGCGATCGCGACCAGCTGGCCTCCGTAGAAGCGGGGGCGGTGCTGGGGGATATCTGCGCCTGGGCGAGTTCGGGCTATACCGCCGCGCGGGCGCAGGAGCTGACCCGGCTGACCGGTTCGCCGGTGCCGGCGGGCGAGGGGGCTATCGCGGGCGCGCTGAGAGACAGTTTGTGCCTGCTGCAAAAGAGCTATCGCTTCGGTAGTCACTCCGGCATCGGGAGCCTGGCGCGGGCGGTGAACGCTGGCGCGCGCGCGGAGGTGAAGGCCACGCTGCGCCAGCCGTTTGACGATATCGCGCTTCATCCCCTCAGCACGACCGAAGAGTACGAAGCCATGCTCGGCGCGGCTCAGCAGGGCTATGAGCGCTACCTGCAGCTGCGCCGCGAGCGGGCCGAACCGCAGGCCATGCTGGCCGCTTTCAGCGAATTCCAGCTGCTGTGCGCGCTGCGCGAGGGGCCGTACGGCGTGAGCGGCGTCAATGAGCGGCTGGAGCAGCGGCTCAACCGCCAGCGGGCGATCGCCCTGCCGCGCCACTCTCGCTGGTATGATGGCCGACCGATCATGATATCGCGCAACGACAGTGCGCTGGGGCTGTTTAACGGCGATATCGGCATCGCCCTGGAGCGCAACGGCGAGCTGCGGGTGTGGTTCCTGATGCCCGACGGCGCCATCAAGTCGGTGCAGCCGAGCCGTCTGCCGGAGCATGATACCGCCTGGGCGATGACCGTGCATAAATCGCAGGGCTCGGAGTTCGAACACGCGGCGCTGATCCTGCCGGCGCGCAGCGTCCCGCTGGTGACCCGCGAACTGGTCTATACGGCGATCACCCGCGCGAAACGGCGGTTGTCGCTCTATGCCGACGAGCAGGTGCTCTCCCAGGCCATTGTGACGCGCACCGAACGGCGCAGCGGCCTGGCGGAGATTTTCGCCGGGCGCGAAACCCCATGAGACGCCGAGTCCGGGCGATGGAAAATGCTGCAGCCGTCGCCCGGGCTGGCGGAAAAATCAGTAACTAAAGAACAGAGGGAAAAGCCAGAGCGCCGAGATCGAGTTCATCGCGAAAAAGCGGACTGCTGCGCCGCCGGCCAGCGGTGGGGTGAAACAGCGGGCACAAAAAATCACCAGCGAGGAGATGAGAAGATTCATGCCGGACGTCAGGGCCAGCAGAAATAATATCGCGATGGCGGCGCCGAGCGCGGCATAGCCATGCTGATGATGGCGCTGGTTATCCCAGAGGAGCAGTATCATCAGCAACCACGGATAGAGGGCGACCGCGGTGGTAATGAGATTAATATGTCTGACCAGCCAGTTCGGTTTGGGTTCCATTCTTTAAGCGATCCTTGCAGGGCGGGTGGCGGCCGCGGCGCCAGTCGACGTCCTGTCGACAGCCAATAGCATATCGGTGAGCCAGCGAGAAAGAAATGGCCTGCGCGGAAACCAGGAATTTCGCCCGCGTGCGTACGCCAGGCTGGCGGGAAGAGGGGCGGGAGACCGGCCGGGGATAAAGCGATAAGCGTCGCGCTATCCCGGGCCGTTAGATAGAGAGGAGAAGGGCTTAAGCGAGGTCGGCCATCAGCACCTTCGACCGGCGCTGATAGTTATACATCTGCTTTTTACTCTCCGGCAGCAGGTCGATATCCACCGGCGTGAAGCCGCGCTCCTGGAACCAGTGGATGCTGCGGGTGGTTAACACGAACAGCTTGCTCAGTCCCATCTGCCTGGCCTGAGCGGCAATACGCTCCAGCAGCACCTCTCCCCGCGACGAGCTCCGGTAATCCGGATGCACCGCCACGCAGGCCATTTCGCCGATCTTCTCTTCCGGGAAAGGATAGAGGGCGGCGCAGGCGATGGTGGTGTTATCGCGCTGAATAATGGTGAATTTGTCGATCTCCATCTCCAGCTGTTCGCGGGAACGGCGTACCAGAATGCCCTGCTGCTCGAGCGGGCTTATCAGCTCAAGAATACCGCCGATATCATTGATGGTCGCCCGACGGATCTGCTCCGCGCTCTCCATGACGATCTGGGTGCCGATGCCGTCGCGTGAAAACAGCTCCTGCAGCAGCGCGCCATTTTCCTGATAGCTGATCAGGTGGCAGCGCCGTACGCCGCTGCGGCAGGCCTTCACCGCCCCGCGCAGGAAGCGCACGGTGCCGGAGTTATAGTCTTCGTCTGCTTCCAGCTCTTCGACGCGGGCTTGCGCCTCATTAGGGAACAGTTCGGAGACAATTTCCCCGGCCTGGTTGTAAACCCCTTGCGACGAACAGAAGCCGATCATTTTCTCCGCCTTCAGCTTGATGGCCAGCTGGGTAGCGATCTCTTCCGAAGTCAGGTTAAAGCTCTCGCCGGTGACCGACACCGCGACCGGCCCCATCAGGACAATGGCGCCGCTGTCGAGCTGACGATGAATCGCCTCTTCGTCAATGCGGCGAATGCGTCCGCTGTGGCAATAATCGACGCCGTCATCGACGCCCAGCGGCTGGGCAATGATAAAGTTGCCGCTGACAACGTTGATATGGGCCCCCTGCAGCGGGGTGTTGTTGAGGCTCATCGACAGACGGGCGGTGATCTCCAGCTGCAGCATCCCCGCCGCCTGCTTAACCAGCTCCAGCGTTTTGGCGTCAGTCACTCGCGTCTGCTTGTGATAGACCGGCTCGTGATGGTGCTCGGCGAGGTTAGCGTCAATCTGCGGTCGAGCGCCATAGACCACCACCAGACGGATGCCCAGGCTATGCAATAATCCTATGTCATTGACAATGTTCGAAAAATTCTCATGCTCAATGGCTTCGCCGCCCAGCATGATGACAAACGTTTTTCCCCGATGGGCATTAATATAGGGAACAGAATGGCGGAATCCTTCTACCAGTTCAGTGCGACGTTCCTTCACCATGACAAACCCTCAATGCATGATTATTCGTAATTATTGTATTTTTATTCTGTTTTGCCGTTAAACGCAAGTGCCAATTTTAGGCTAAGTCGCGAAAAACATGTGACCCGGCGCAGGGTGTCAATGAATGTTTACCCTTTTATAGATGACAGGTTATATGCCTTTCGTTAAAGTTTCTGGTCAATCTGTTTGTTTTGGGTACAAATGCGTTTTTATTGCTTGGGAGTGGCATGTCGGGAAACAACTCAGGATTAAGCCGTCGCCGTCTGTTGCAGGGCGCGGGCGCCATGTGGTTAATGAGCGTGAGCCCTGTCGGGTTGGCCGCCGCCGCGCGGGTGGTCGCCGTTCGCGTCTGGCCAGCATCGACCTACACGCGTGTCACGGTAGAATCGAATCATGTGCTGAAATACCGGCAGTTTGCCCTCAGTAATCCGGAACGAGTGGTAGTGGATCTGGAAGGGGTTAACCTGAACTCTGTGCTGAAAGGCATGGGCGGCCAGATCCGCGATGACGATCCCTTTATTAAGTCCGCCCGCGTGGGCCAGTTTGATCCACAAACCGTGCGCATGGTCTTTGAGCTCAAGCAGAACGTCAAGCCGCAGCTGTTTGCCCTCGCGCCGGTGGCTGGCTTTAAAGAGCGTCTGGTGATGGACCTCTACCCCGCCAACGCCACCGATGTTCAGGATCCGCTGCTGGCGCTGCTCGAGGATTACAACAAAGGCGACCTGGAGCGTCAGGTGCCGCCGGCGCAAAGCGGGCCGCAGCCGGGCAAAGCCGGGCGCGACCGGCCGATTGTCATCATGCTCGATCCCGGACACGGCGGCGAAGACTCCGGCGCCGTGGGAAAGTATCGCACCCGCGAAAAAGACGTGGTGCTGCAGATTGCCCGTCGCCTGCGGGCGCTGATCGACAAAGAAGGCAATATGAAGGCCTATATGACCCGCAACGAAGACGTGTTCATCCCGTTGAAAGTGCGTGTCGCCAAGGCGCAGAAGCAGCGCGCCGACCTGTTCGTGTCGATTCACGCCGATGCCTTTACCAGCCGCCAGCCCAGCGGCTCTTCGGTGTTTGCCCTCTCCACCAAGGGGGCCACCAGTACCGCGGCAAAATATCTCGCCCAGACGCAGAACGCCTCGGATCTGATCGGTGGGGTCAGCAAGAGCGGCGACCGCTATGTCGACCACACCATGTTCGATATGGTGCAGTCTCTCACCATCGCTGACAGCCTCAAATTTGGCAAGGCGGTGCTGGAGAAAATGGGCAATATCAATAACCTGCACAAGAACCGGGTAGAACAGGCGGGCTTTGCGGTGCTGAAGGCGCCTGACATCCCCTCCATTCTGGTGGAGACGGCGTTTATCAGTAACGTGGAAGAAGAGCGAAAGCTGAAAACGGCCAAATTCCAGCAGGAGGTGGCCGAGTCGATCCTCGCCGGGATTAAAGCCTACTTTGCCGATGGCGCGACGCTGGCCCGCCGCGGATAACCACACAGGAAAGGGACATGGCCTTACTGAAAAGCGCCCATGGCGGCAATATCCGCGAGGCCGCCGCCCTGCTGGGCATAGCCCCCGGCGAGCTGCTGGATTTTAGCGCCAACATCAATCCGCTGGGGATGCCTGCCTCGCTCAGGCAGGCGATCGTTGACAACCCAGGCTGCGCCGAACGCTACCCTGACGTCGAGTATCAACAGCTGCATCAGGCGCTGGCTGCCCACCATCAGTTGCCGGCGGCGCATATCCTCGCCGGCAACGGCGAAACTGAATCGATCTTCACCCTCGTCCACGGCCTTAAGCCGCGGCGGGCGATGATCGTCATTCCCGGTTTTGCGGAGTACCGGCGGGCGCTGCAGACGGTGGACTGTGAGGTGGTGGAGTATGCCCTGCGGGAGCGCGATGGCTGGCAGCTGACCGACGCGATCCTCGATGCCCTGACTCCGGCGCTGGACTGCCTGTTTCTCTGCACCCCGAACAACCCCACCGGCCTGCTGCCGGAGCGGGGCCTGCTGGAAGCCATTGCGCAGCGCTGCCGGGCGCTGAACATCAGCCTGATCCTCGATGAGGCCTTCCTCGACTTTATCCCCGACCAGCCGGGGTTTATTCCTCTGCTGGCGCAGCATCCGCACGTCTGGGTTCTGCGATCGCTGACCAAATTTTATGCCATTCCGGGGCTGCGTCTCGGCTACCTGCTGAACGCTGATGCCCAGGCGGTGGCCCGACTGCGCGCGCGACAAATGCCGTGGTCCATCAACGCCTATGCCGCCCTGGCCGGGGAAATTATTCTCCAGGATCGGGCGTATCAGCGGGCCACCTGGCAGTGGCTGCAGGAGGAGGGAGCGCGTTTCTATGCGCAGCTGCAGGAGATGGCCGGGCTGACCGTGTGGCCCGGGCGTGCTAACTACCTGTTCTTGCGCTGCGACAGAGCCGATTTTGACCTGCAATATGCCCTGCTGCGCCAGCATGTGCTGATCCGCAGCTGCGCCAACTACCCGGGGCTGGATAGCCGCTATTTCCGCGTGGCGATCCGCAGCGCCGAGGAAAACGACCAGCTGCTGGCGGCGTTGCGCCGGGTGCTGGCCTGAGGCCTACTGCAGGATGACGCCCCCGGGCACCATCGCCAGCAGATGCTGCTGCGGCCAGTGGGCGGCGATATCGCTCTCTGCCAGCCGCCATTGCAGAAATTCGACGTCATGCCGACGGCGGTCCAGCAGCAGGCCGACGACGCTGCCGCTGTGTGCCACGTTGAGACCATAGAGCCCTGCGCTTTCCACCAGGTCCAGCAGCGCGTCAAACCCCGGCTTAGGCAACAGCTGCTGGCTGGCAATGGCGCTGATGGTTGCTGCTTCGCCCAGCAGCTGCGGGTTGCCGCAGTGGCAGGCCTGTTGAACTTTCTCCCACGCCAGCTGCAGCCGGGAGGCGTTTGCCAACAGGCCCGGCTCGCGCGGCAGCTGGTGATAGTCGGTGGTGCGCAGCGTCAGCGGGCTCTCCAGCACTAACAGGTCGAGCGCCGGCGGAGGGGGACAGGCGATTTGCGTGGCGGCGGTATTATGGTCGAACAGCGTCAGCTGGCGAAACAGGGTGCTGTCGGTAGGCTCCAGCGCGACGCACAGGCGCGCCAGCGTCGGCTCATCCAGTAGATGGCCCAGATGATGGGCGGTGGCGACGGCGGTGGCAGCGATATCGGCGGTGCTGCTGGCCATCCCTTTGGCCACCGGGATCGTTGAGTGCAGGGTGATGCGGATCTGCTGGCTCAGCGCTGGGGGGTAGCCCCAGTGGGCCAGCAGCTGGTCGACCATCGCCCGCGACAGCGGCCGCTCGTCTTTTCGCGGTACCCCGGTCTCGACCTCGACGGTGCTGTACCAGTCCACCGGACAGGAGACCAGCTTTTCGCTGCCGAGGATCCAGCCCTGGATAAGTTCTCCGCACGAGGCGGGACATTGTGCAACAGCCACGTTTTCACCTTTCCGCTTACCTTCGCCAGGGCGCATAGTGGCATGGCGACCCGCCGGTTACCATGATTCTCCGCAAGAGGAGGCGCGTCGTTTATGCCGACACCGCCAGCTCGCGCGCCTGCGGCAATGCAAGACGCATGACGTCGCGGGCAATCATTAGCTCTTCATTGGTGTTGATCACCGCCACTTTGACCAGCGCATTATCCGCCTGAATAAAGGTCGCGCTCCGCTGGTTTTTCTCGTCGTCCAACGCGAGGCCGAGAAAATGCAAATTGCGGCAGATCGTCGCCCGCGCCCGGGCGGAATTCTCGCCTATGCCGCCGGTAAAGATCAGCGCGTCCAGACCTCCCATCTGCATGATATAGCTGCCGATAGTCGCGCGAATGCGTTCGGCAAACAGGGACAGCGCCAGAGCCGCCCGTTCGTTGCCGGCGTCGGCTGCCTGTTCGACGTCGCGGTAATCAGAGGACACGCCGGAGACGCCCAGCAGCCCGGATTCATTATTCAGCAGCTGGCTGAGCTGCAGGGCGGATTTCCCTTCTTTCTCCACCAGCCAGGGAAGGATCGACGGGTCGATATCGCCGCTGCGGGTGCCCATCATCACCCCGGACTGGGGAGTAAAGCCCATTGAGGTATTCACCGACTGCCCGCCTTTGATGGCGCAGACGCTACAGCCATTGCCCAGATGGCAGCTTACTACCCGCAGGGCGCTCAGCGGTACGCCCAGCTTTTCCGCCAGCGCGCTGCTGACATAGTAATGGCTGGTACCGTGAAAACCGTAGCGGCGAATGCCCAGCTCGGCGTAATAGCGCCAGGGAAGGGGATAGAGCCAGGCCTCCGGCGCCAGGGTCTGGTGAAAGGCGGTATCAAAAACCGCCACCGCCGGTACCGCGGGTAACAGCTGGCGAAAGAGACGTATGCCCAGCGCATTGACCGGGTTATGCAACGGCGCCAGCTCCGCCAGGCGCTCGATCTCCCGCAGGGTATCGTCGCAGACCAGCGCGGCGTCTTTGAAGCGTTCGCCGCCGTGGGCGACGCGGTGGCCAACGCCGTCGATCTCCTGCAGGCTGCTCAGGATCCCGCGGCCGGTCAGCGCCTCCAGCAGCAGGGTCACTGCCTCATGGTGATCGGCGATGGGCAGCGTCTCCTGCCATTTCTGTGCCGACGTTTTCAGCGTGAAGCGGGCCTCGGGCAGGCCGATACGTTCGATCAACCCCTGACAGAGCAACGCCCCCTGCGGCATGTTAAGCAGCTGAAACTTCAGGGAGGAGCTGCCGGCGTTAATCGCCATGATTTTATAGGTCATTGATATTCCTCTGCATTCAGGCAGGCGAACAGGTCATCAAGCCCGTCGCCGGTTAACGCGCTGGTGATAAAGATATGTCCGGCGCCCGCCGGCTCGAGCCATGTCCGGACCTGTTGCAGACGGGGCGGGGCGGCCAAATCGGCTTTAGTGATCACCCCGATGACCGGGCGGTTCATCGGGGCGGTAAACCCCGGAGAAAAGGGTGACCAGGGCGCATCGGCATTTAGTACCAGCGCGATGACATCGGCCTCGCAGGCGCTGGTGAGCAGTGCACTGTACAGGCAGCGGTTTTCCAGATATTCCCCGGGGGTATCGATGGCGGCCGGCGTCCAGACGATGGCCTGGGTTTTCTGATAGCGCAGGGTTTCGCCACGCAATACCTGGGTCAGCGAGGTTTTGCCGCACTGGCTGGGTCCGATTAGCATCAGGCGTTTCATGGGCTCAGGTCCGGGTAATTGGGCAAGCGGTGAAGCGCATCAGCTCACCGAGGGTGCGGGTGACCTGCCTGAGCGCGTACTCCACGGCGGAGACATCGCCGGTCAACACCACCGCGCCGGTGAAGCGATCGAGAAAACCGATCTCCACCGCGCCGGACTTGGTAGCGATGTCGCAGGCGATAATCGATGCTTCACTGGGGGTAATGGTAAGAATGCCGATGGCGGAGACCGCGTCCGGCAGACCCAGCTTTTTGAACAGATCTTTGCCAGGATTGGCAATGAGATGCGCCAGAGTGACCTGTTTGCCCGGGACATACTCCTGGATCATGCGTTCGGTAGGGGTTTGCGGTTCCATTATCCCTCCATCAGCTGTTGCCACAGCGCATCGTGCGGTCGCGGGATCACTGCCCGGTGAACCAGTAATCCTTTCTCGCCTGCGCTGTCGCTGGCCACCGTGACGGCGTTGTCGACATCGGCGATATCACCCGCCACCACCATGTAGCATTTGCCGCCGATACCAAACGCCATATGGACCCGCACCAGGGTGACGTTGGCCGCTTTCACCGCGTGGTCGGCGGCGCTGATGCACGCCGCCACGCTCCAGGTTTCGACGATCCCCGCCGCCTGCCGCTGCCCGACCACGTTGAGACCGCTGATCGCCGGTAGTACGCTGGGGTGAATGTTGGCCAGCACCAGGCTGTCCACCAGCATCTCCCCGGCGCGCGCGGTGCCGGCGGCGATTGCCTGCTGCACGGCGCCGATGTCGCCGCCGAGCATCAGCAGGAATTTCCCGGGGCAAAGGGTTCTGCAGAGCAGGAGCTGTACGTTCGCGCTTTTCAGCATGACGTCGCCCAGCTCCATCCCCCTGGCGATGCTGGTCAGTTCTAAAATTCCGATAGCCTGGGTCATGATTAACCTCTTACAAGCGTAATGGCCTGCTCCGTGATGGCGGAGACCAGGCCGTCAATACTGGCGTGCACCGGCGCGCCGAGGGCGTCGGCGGGGATATCCGCCAGCACCTGGCCGCGCGTTACCCGCTCTCCCGGCGCGACGCAGGGCACGGCGCTGATGCCGATATGCTGGCGCAGGGGCAGGGTGACGCAGGCCACCTCCGGTTCCACCGCCGTCAGCGGCGCTTCCTGATACCAGGGATCAAGTCCCAGTTTGCTGATGAGCCGCTTGACCGGCACCAGGCGGTGCTTCGCCATCTCGTCCGCCGGACGCAGCGGTCCGTCGTAGCGCAGGTTTTTCGCCCTCAGCTCACGTTTCAGCAGACGGTTGATGCGCATGGGGGAAATACCCACCGGGCAGGCGACGCTCTCGCAAACGTTGCACTCCGAACAGGTCAGGGCGCTGAGCAGCAGCGACGGGGTGGCCGCCTGGCGATAGTTCACCGCCCGCACCAGCAGATGAGGGGAAAGCTCATGGCCGATCAGGTGCCGGGGGCATAAATCTGTGCATAAACGGCACTGTTCACAGACGGTGCGGGCGATGGCGAGCAGCGTTCGTTCATCCTGCCGCCGTCGCTGGATCAATGGATGGTTGCCCGGGAGCACCAGCAGGCCGCCGGTGGTTTTGGTGACCGGTGTCTCGAGGGAGGTAATAAGCGAGCCCATCATCGGACCGCCGTTGATAAACCCCGGATCGTCAACCGTCGCGCCGCCGGCCAGATCCAGCACCTCGCGCAGCGATATACCCAGTGGTACGGCCAGCGTCAGCGGACGGGCGACGGCGCCATTGACGGTCAACGTCCGGCGAGTCACCGGATAGCCCTGTTCCACGGCTCTGGCGATATTGAGCACGGTCTGCACGTTATTGACCACCACGCCGACGCTGACCGGCAGCGCGGCAGGTGGTATGCGGCGTCCCGTCGCCAGCCAGATAGTGAGCACCTCATCCCCGGCCGGATAGACGTCAGGCAGAATATGCAGCCGGGCCCATTCCGGGAGTCGTGGGGTTAATGCCGCAATCGCCGGAGCATATTTCGCCTTCAGGGCAATGATCCCTTCCCGGGCGCCAGTGGCGGTCATCGCGTAACCCAGGCCGCGAATCAGTCGGTCAGCCTGCTGAGCCATCAGCTGTTGGTCAACCTTCAGCATCGGTTCGCATTCGGCGGCGTTCACCAGCACGGTGTCCACCCGGGCCTGCAGTTTGATGTGGGTCGGAAAGCCTGCGCCACCGGCTCCTACGACGCCAGCGGCCCGAACGCGTTCGCGGATCTCCGCTGCATCAATGCTTGATAGTGGCACTATCGCTTCACTCATTGCAGGTTCTCCAGCAGTTGCGCGATGGCCGCGCCATCGACCGGACGCGGGTTGGTGCGCAGGGTGGCGTCGGCCAGCGCGGCCGGCACCATGGCGGGAATTCGCGATAAGAAAAGGGGATACTTTTCCTGCAGCGCGCCCTTGAGGGGGGGAATGGCGCACTGCTGTTTCAGCGTTTCCACCGCGGTAAGCAGCGCCTGGAAAGCCTCCTGTTCGCCAGCTGCGGGCGGGCAGAAGCGGCAGGCCCTGGCCAGGCGTGCATAGCGCTTAGCCGCTCGCGGCTCGCCGGCATTGAAGCGGATCACCGCGGTCAGCAGCAGCGCATTGGCCAGGCCATGGGGGAGGTGAAACTGGCCGCCAAGCTGATGGGCGATCGCATGATTGAGCCCAAGGCCAGCCTGGCTAAAGGCCATACCGGCGAGGGTTGATGCATTGTGCATTTTGCTGCGGGTCGCAATGCAGTCGCCCTGACGAATCGCAACGGGCAGGGCGCGAAACACCAGCCTTACGGCCTTTTCCGCCAGCGCATCGGTAAAATCGGTGGCCTGCGGCGAGACCCATGCCTCCAGGGCGTGGGTCAGCGCGTCCAGCCCGGTATGGGCTGTGATGGTGGGCGGTACGCTAACCACCAGCGTCGGGTCGATGATCGCCATGTCGGGACAGAGCGCCTCATGGAACAGCGGGTACTTGATCCCTTTTTCCGGGTCGCTGATGACGCAGGCGCTGGTCACTTCCGAACCGGTACCGCTGGTGGTGGGGATCGCCACGCAGGTGTCAACAGGCAGACCGCCCTGCTGGCTGAACCAGACGATAGCCTTGGCGGCATCCATCGCCGAGCCGCCGCCGAAGCCGATCACCACCTGCGGACGCAGGGCCTGCATCTGCGCTATCCCTTTCGCCACGGTGTGAATGGTCGGATCCGGTGTAATATCGCTGAACACGCTGACGCGGTTGCTGGCGGGCAGCGCGGCGCGCAGTCGGTCAAGCAGCGGCGAGCGCGCCAGGAAGCCGTCGCAGACGATCCAGATGTGCTGATGGCTAAAGCGCTGCAGCGCGGCCAGGCTGCCCGGGCCGCTGTAGAGGCGCATTTGCAGAGAAAAGGTATGCATGGCGCCCCCGGTTAGCGAATGGAAAAACCGTTGGTCAACACGCAGCGCCGCAGGCGGGCGAACGTCCGCGCGGAGGTGGTGCCTTCTCCGGTTGGCGTGGCGATGGTGAAGGTGGTAAACCCTTCGCCGCCGACGCCGATTCCCGCGTAAGACGGGCCATTTTTGACAAAAATGGAGGTCTGCAGCGTGCGTGCCGCCAGATTGAGCCGCGAAACATTCTGCGAGTGCATAATGGCGGTGTGGTGCAGACCCTCCTCAACGCGCAGGGCCAGCGCCAGGGCGCTGTCAAAGTCGGCGACCCTGACGATCGGCAGCACCGGCATCAGCTGCTCGCAGGTCACCCAGGGGTCGTTCGCCTCCACCTCGGCTATCAGCAGGCGAGGGGGGCGAGGCGGAACGGCGAGACCCGCCGCCGCCAGCAGCGCAGCCGGGCTTTTACCGACCAGTTTTTTATTCGCCGCTCCGTCGGGCAGGCAGACGGCACGCAGGGTATCGGCCTCCTGTCGGCTCAACAGCAGCGCGTCAAAATCCTGCATCTGCTGGATCAGGCGGTCAGCGACGGAGGCGACGACGATCAGGCTTTTTTCGGCGATACAGGGCAGGTTGTAATCGAAGGCGGCGCCGCTGATGATATCTTCGGCGGCTTTGACGAGATCGGCGGTTTCATCAACGATGCACGGCGGATTGCCGGCGCCAGCGCCGATCACTTTTTTACCGCTTTTCATGCCCATCGCCACAATGCCAGGGCCACCGGTGATAGCCAGAACGGCAATCAGCGGGTGGGACATCATTTGCTGGGTGGCTTCAAAGGTCGGCTCGGCAACGGTCACCACCAGGTTACGGATCCCGCTGCAGCGGTAGGCGATCTCTTCGATCCTGGCGATAAGCTTCAACGAGACCTTTTTCGCGCCGGGATGGGGGCTGAAATAGACGCTGTTACCCGCCGCCAGCATGCTGATACTGTTGTTGATAATGGTTTCCGTTGGGTTGGTGCTGGGCGCCACGGCGCCAATAACCCCGAACGGCGAGTACTCAAACAGCACCATCCCGCCATCGCCGGTGAGGGCGCTGGTAGTGAGATCTTCTATGCCCGGCGTGTTTTCAAGAGCGGCTTTATTTTTCAGATATTTATCTTCTTTGTTGCCCATGCCGGTTTCCGTGGCGCTCTCTTCCGCCAGCGTCGCCAGCTCGGGGGCCAGCGTCTCCCGCAGGGCGCTGATAATGGCGCTGCGGGTTTTTAGCGGACACTGCTGATAGCGGAGAAAAGCCTGATGAGCGGCGTCGATGGCGCTGCCGACATCGCAGAAAATGCCCTGCTCTTGCTGAGGGGCAGGGGGCGTCGGCGCGAGCTTTTCACTGAGGATGGTGCGGATAAGGGTTTCCAGTTCTGCTGTATTCATTGATGAGTTCTCACGTTAATGGCCGCCATGGCAGCCTGTGCAATAGCCATATCCTGCTCGACGCTGCCGCCGCTAATGCCGAGGCCGGCTATTAGCTGGCCATCGCGCCACAGCGGATATCCGCCGCCAAAGGTGACGACTTTGCCCTGCAGATGGCTCTCCAGACCGTACAGCGCAGCGCCTGGCTGTACGGTCGTCGCGAGCTCGTGGGTGGCGGTTTTCATGGCGACGGCGGTCCAGGCTTTTTTCGGCGCCAGCTCGCTGCTGACCAGCAGCGCATCGGGCATTCGCCAGGTCACGGTTTCGGTGCCGTGTGCGTCAACGATGCTGATCACCACCGGCACCTGCAGCTGGCGGGCGTGTTCAATGGCCTGACGGATGAGCTGATGCAGCTCGTGAAAGGAGAGCGACCCGGCCTGGGCTTTGGGCGCGTCGGGCGCAGGCGACCCGCTGGCGGCCAGATAGCGGGCCGCGATCTCCGTCACAAGGCGGCGCTGGTGAGCGGCATGATCCTCGCTGCGCGCCAGGGCATACAGGCAGTCAGATAAGCGGTTCAGATAACGCAGCAGTATCTGACGGATAGTAACCTCTGCCGCCAGCTCGACCAGCCGGCGCTCCGCCCGTCTGGCAACGGTGCGGGCCAGGTGCAGACGGCTGGCGGCTTCACAGCGTCCGGGCAATACAAACTGGTGCAGCGCCGGCACGCGGGCCATCTCGCGATCGATGGTCTGCTCCAGCAGGGCAATCTCTTCGCTGCTGATATAGCGCTTACCCGGTGATGGCTGTTCGCTGTCGCTGGCGAGCTCCGCGCTGAACCAAAAAATGTGCTGCTGCAGGGCTTCGAGCAGGGTGCGCTGTTCCTCTTCAGCGACGGCGCAGACGCACAGGCTCAGCATGGCGTTCAGTTCATCCAGGGTGCCGTAGGCTTCGACGCGCGGATGCGTCTTGCTGACCCGCTGGCCGGTAAAGAGTGATGTACTGCCGGCATCGCCGGTTCGGGTATAGATAGCCACAGGCGCCCCCTTAGCGTGAAAGTGAGTCAACAATGCCCACGACGGCAAGATCGATGGCCTCATTCGGGCCGCTGAAAACGTGGCGTGCGCTCGAGCCGCTGCAGAGCAGCACCAGCTCGCCGACGCCAGCGCCAACCGAATCTACCGCCACTTCATCGCCGCTCGTGGGGAGAATCGGACGATCGTCGTCCGCGCTTACCCGGCGCACCAGCAGCAGTTTTTTGCCGTTCAGAGAGGGCGATTTTTGCGTCGAGACGACGGCGCCGGTCACGCGTGCCAGATGCATAGTTCACTCCTGCTTAATCAATTGAACATGCCGCGCGACGGCCGCCTC
>NZ_GL882830.1:35374-49541 GCF_000195655.1 Klebsiella sp. MS 92-3 | reverse complement strand
AGATAGCCGCCACTGAAACGGGCTACGTCGGCATAGGTGAGCACCGACGCGGCGTGAAGCCTGACGGGCTGGCCAAGCGGATCGCTGAACGTCAGCGGCAAGCGGGCGAGTTTTTTTACCGCCAGCGCGGGGAGCAGGGCGGGAAGCAGCGTTAGCTGTACCCGAACGCCCCAGGCCATCGCCTCATGCAGTGCGCAACCGGCTGCCGCCAGCGCACGCTGGCCGGCAAGCTGCTCCAGCAGCGGTAAATCGACTTGCACGATGCGCAGCGAAGCGTGCTGGCACAGCAGGCTGCGGATATCCGCTTCGCCGAGCTGGGCCACGCTGAGCGTGGCCGTGCTGAGGGCGCGATGGCGCAGACGGGCGGCGACCTCTTCGACGATACGCTGCAGCATCGCGTGGTTCATGGCTTCGTCACCAGCGTTGCCCAGGCTTTCGCAGCGTCAGCGCCTGCCGCATTGGCTTCGTCAGTATCGATGTGCATCTCAAGACGCATATCCGGGGCAACGCGGACCGCCACGTTGTCGAAGATAAGCCGCCTGTCGCTGCCTTCGATCGCCACCGCGACGCTATCGCCATGGGAGACGCGCAGGATCAACGCATCAAGTGGCGACATATGAATATGTCGCTGGGCAACAATCGTCCCGCCGCTCAGCTCCAGTTCGGCAAAGGGGCTTATCAGGCGGATCCCCGGCGTGCCCTGCAGATTGCCGGACATGCGCAGCGGCGCGGCGATACCGAGGATCCGGGCGTCGGTGCGTGAGATTTCCACCTGGCTGGTCTGGCGCAAAGGGCCGAGCAGGCGCACGTTGTTTAATCGCCCTTTGGGGCCAACCAGGGTCACCGTCTGCTCTGCAGCATATTGTCCCGGCTGCAGCAGCGCTTTTTTCGGCTGGATGGGCTGCGCGGGAAAAAGCCTGGCATAGTCAGCCGCCGCTAAATGGATATGGCGACTGGAGATACCGATTGGAATGGGACGCTGGCGCATCTCATCCAGCACTTTGTTGACTGTCGAAGCCAGCTGTTGTTTATCCATTACGCGTCACCTCGTTTACCGGCGTGCAGGCACTGCGAGCGGGGATCGCCTTTTTGTCGTGGGCAGTGTGGGTCCAGGCACAGGTTGCAGGTCACCCGCTCCGTAGAGTGGGAGGGGGCGTCTGTGAGGGCCGTGTTCTCCTCCGTCACGGCGACGTCAGGCGCTGGTGAAGGCGCCTGGACGCGGGCCGGCAGCAGGCCTTCCCCGGGCCTGGCGATAACCTTCTGCGCTACCAGCCCCTGCTGCCGTTCGGCGAGTTCGGCCCCGGTCATCACCGCCGCCTGGACAGAGGCCACATCACCGGCGATCTTCACCACCATCCAGCCGGAACCGTTGGTCTTTTCCAGGGCGAGCAGCGTGATGGCGGCCGCTTTCGCCATAGCGTCGGCGCAGGTGATGGCCAGGGCCAGACCGCTGACCTCAAGTAATCCCAGTGATTGCTTCACGCGGTGCTCCTTTTTTCAGGGTCAGACGGATTTCGGCAGAATGGCCTCAACATCGCTATGCGGGCGCGGGATCACATGGCTGGACTTGACCTCGCCGACCACGCTGGCCGCCGCGCTGCCGGCGTCAACGGCGGCTTTGACCGCGCCGACGTCTCCGCGGACCATCACGGTAATCAGCCCGGAGCCAATTTTTTCGTAACCAATCAACTGCACGTTGGCGGATTTCACCATTGCATCAGCGGCTTCAATGGCGCCAACCAGGCCTTTCGTTTCAACCAGTCCTAGTGCGTTATTCATACTGCGTTCTCCTGTGGATTAAGCATGGCGATCCCGAAATGGGATCCCTTTGACGAGACGAGCCGCATTGTTGCCAGTGTTTCGCCGGGACAGCCTGTTCTGGTGATACATCAGCGAAAACAGCGGAGTTGATGCGGGTAAATTTTTGTAGTGCACGATGAGCCGTTCCCGGTCGCAGGCGATGCCTACCTGTAGCGGCGAACGCTGCGCCGCCTGCCAGGCGTGATGGATAAGATCGCCGCCGGTCTGCGGCTGCAGAACAAAAGGAATGCCTTCCTCTTCAATGCCCAGCAGGACATCGCGCCACTGTTCGCTGCATTCGTCAGTGACGGCAATGACGATGGCGGGGGCGACTACGCTACTCTCCATGTGTGCCTCCTTTTTGCCAGGAAAGGAGTAATCCGCTGGCGACCGCATTGCGTGGGCCTTCACAGCCGCGGATGTTGCCGCGCCCGGCAACCAGCCGGTAGTGCGCCAGCGCGTCGGTGACCAGCTGGGGGATCTCGAAATCGAGGGACGAGCCGCCCACCAGCACCACGAACGGGATGTCGCGAATGTTGCCGGTAGGGCTCACCTGGCGTAACGCTCGCAGGGCGTTGGTGACAAAGACGCGTGATTTGGCGCTACGGCGAATGGCGCGCACTTTCTCCAGCGGCAGATCGCCGGGCAGAGGAACCAGTTCATCCGGTTTCACCACGCAGACGCGGGCAAATACCGCCGGTGGTAAGGCCGATGGAAAAAACTGGACGCTGCCGTCTTCATGACGCAGATGAAACAGGCTTTCGACTTTTGCCAGCGGATATTTTTTGATCTCTTCCGCCAGGTAGCGGTCCTCAAGCCCCAGCTCGCGGGCGATGATCATCGTGACCATATCGCCGGCGCCGGCCAGGTGAGTGGCGCTGATCTCTCCCTGCGCATTGATAATGGAGGCGTCGGTCGACCCGGCGCCCAGATCGAGGATCGCCAGCGGGCGCGTGGTGCCGGGAGTGGTGAGCGCCCCAAGAATGGCCGCCTCCGCTTCGGCGCCGCCCACCTGAACCGCAATCTGCAGTTTGTGCTCAATTTCACGGGCGATGAGGGCCATCTGCAGGCGATCCGACTTGACCATCGAGGCGATACCCACCGCCTGCTCCAGCGAGAACTCCCCCGCAAGACCGCCGGTCACGCTGACTGGCACCGCCGTATCAACGGCCAGCAGATCCTGAATGCGGATCTCCTGAGCTGGCTTATTGGTAAGCTCCGCCATGGTCTGGCGCACGTGCTCTAGCATGCCGCCGATATTGGTGCCCGCTTCTCCCGCGACGTTGTCCAGTTTGCCGCAGCCGTCAACCGCTTTCATGATGGCTTCCGCCCCGGCGGCCACATCAACCTGTACGCTGCGCCCCTGAGCGATGAGCAACAGATTACCTGCCGGAATAGCGCGGGCCTTGACGTCGCCGGAGGGGGTTTTCACCACCACGGCCGAGCGGTTGCCAATCAGCGCCCGCGCCATTGGCACGATATTTTTGGTCTCCTCGGCGTTGAGATCGAAAACGGTCGCAATACCGTAGGGGTTGGAGAGCGTTTCGATGATCTTACCGGGTAAAGCGACCTCGACGGCCGCCAGCATGCCAAGTGGAATCCGGTCGATATGCTGAACTTCGTCGATCACCGGTAGCGGTTGCTGTAGCCGGTTATTGACCAGCACGCCGTCATCCTGCTGCAAAATAATGCCGGTTATCTGATAGCCCGCTGCCGTTGCCGCATTGACCATCGCGGCGACATCGGCAAAGTCAAAGGCCGAGGAGACCACCAGAATATAGGGAGTGTCCGCGGAGCAGGACAGCAGCGCCTCTGGTGTGATGGTGATGCCGACCCCCAGTCCGACGCCGCCGGGTGTCTTCGGGTTATGGCCGATCATGGTGGACTCGGTGATGATGGTTTCCGTGATGGTTTCCATCGCCACATCGCCAATGACCGGCGTGGCTTCGTTAATGCGAATAAGCGAAATATCGCTGAGCTGAATGCCGGCCGCTTTTGCCGCCTGCGTTAGCGCCTCCTGGATACCGAACACATTTCGTAATGTGCCTTTTATACCCGTGGTTTCAGCCAACGCGCTGTGGCGAATGTTCAGCACACCTGCGTCATCGACCGTCGCCAGGGCGACTTCTGTCGAGGAGTTGCCAATATCAATGCCAGCGATATAGCGCATGCTTACCCCCTGTTAATCGTCGCCTTTCAGCTTCTTACGCTCGATGTACAGCCCGGCAGCTTCCCGAACAAAGGCGGCACAGAGTCGTGCCTGGTAGCGATGCTCGAGGTCATCAGCGATCGCCAGTAGCTCCGCCTGGGTGGAACGGTATGGGCGCAGGGCGTTGTAGATCTCAAGGATTCGGTCGTCGGGAACCGCGGTGAGCTCTGCGGCCCGCTCAAAGTTCATCGCCAGCCGATCGCGTCCGGCATCCTGGGCGATCGCCGCCTGCATACGCAGCGTTTCCGGAGTGATGCGCATGTCCTGCGCCGTAACGCGATCGCTTAATACGTTCTCCAGCGTCAGGTCATCGAGCGTTTTATTGGTAGCGGTTTTGACCCACTCCGGATGGCGGGTCGCTAACGGGTAGTCGCTAACTTTTGGCTGGCGAACGGTGTCGTTTGTCGGCGCGGCTGGCGCGGGCGTTATCCCGTCCTGTAGGCTGTTCATCCGGCTCAGCACGTCGCGTACCATGGATTCAATTGCGTCGGTATTCATCGGGATATCCTTTGTTAAAGCGCCACGCGCAGTTCCTGCGGGTTTTTGCCCGTCACCACGTATTTGGTCTCTTTAATGTGCAAAATGGCCGACTTCGCCTGGTATTTGGGACGAGCCATCTGATCGTTAAGCGTCGGCACCGGCTGCGGCGACTCGCGTTTGGCGTAGCGCGCGGCGTTTTTGCCAATCTGACGGTAGGTTTCCAGCGTCAGCAGCGGCGCCTGCGGGAAGAGTTCCAGGTTGGAAAGCGGCGGCAGGCCGCGCTGGTGGATGACGGTGGTGCCTTTCGACTGAATACCGATCGAGATGCCGGAGCCGCTCAGGCGGTTGCCTTCCACTGCCACGAAGGCGACGTCAGATGACTTAAAGCAGCGGATCACCCGGGCTTTGATGCCTTCTTCCTCAATGCCGGCGATCACTTCGCGCAGAATATTTTTATGCGGAATGCCGACGATATTGGCGGTTTGCGCCAGACCAAACGCTGGCCCGACGGCAATAATGACTTCATCCTGCTGCGTGCCGGGTTTGGCTTCGCCGATTTCCGTCAGGAAGCTGTCGCCGGACACAGGCGCAACGGCGACCGGTGCGGCAGAGGCGACAGAAGCCGCAGGCGCGCTAAAGGAGACCGGCTTATCTGCGCCTGATTTCATCTCCGACAGCACCTCTTCGATAATCTGGCGCAGCAGCGTTTCGTTAATTTCCATTTTTCACCCCTTAGCCAAGTTCATTGGGATCGAGCGCGCCCGGGATATTTTTAATCTCTTCCCAGCGCTCGCCTTGCAGGCGGTAGCCTGTTGCCGGACCGGCATAATCGTTCACGTCATTCACGGCCGAGAGCACCTGGCCCTCGCCAACAATGATGGCGGAGGTATGCAGGTAGTCGCCGGTGAGCTTGGCTTTCTGAATATTGAGCATGTCCTGGGCGACATCGGGGAAGCCGCCTTTCGCCAGGGCTTTCACCACCTCCAGGCCGTTGCGGTTCTTGTTGATGATCTCCTGAGCAAACTTGATGTCCTCGACGATATTGCGCTCAGGCATATCTTTTGAACCGTGGGCGTAGGTGGCGGCTTCTACCTCTTCATCCGTAATAGGCGGCAAACCCATGCCGGCAAATACCGCCTGCAGCGCGCGGGCGGCTTTGTTGCGAATGGCGATCACGTCCTCTTCACGCACCGGCCGCAGGCCGCCATCGACCTTCAGGTCGCGCTGGATCACGTTGTAGTCATCGAAGTCTTCGGCATCTTCGTTGGAACCGGCGAACATGTTGTCGTAGTTCGGCACCGCCGAGTAACCGGAGGAGATGAAGTCGGTGCCTGGCAGGAACTGCATCAGCAGACGCGCGGTACGCCGCATATCCGAGTGGGTAAAGGTTTGATCGTTGCTGGAGGCGCACTCCAGATCCAGCGCTGAGCAGATCAGGTTTTCCGCCAGTACGGCGCGGATCCCGGACGGCACGGCGGACGGCACGCCGATACAGCTGACGGAGCCATTCTGCAGGCCTTGCACCCCGGCGGCTTTGGTGATGTAGATGCAGCGCGCTTCGAGATAAAGCATCGATTTGCCTTCGGCATAGCCCATCTGCACCTCCGAGCCGGAGCCGGAGGTAAAGCGCATTTTCAGGCCGCGCGAGGCGTAGGAGGAGGCGAGGAAGCCTTTCGACCACGGGGTGTCATCGCCATCGGTAAACACCGGTTCCGTACCGTATACCGAAATGGTTTCGGCATAGCAGGTGTGGCCCAGCATGCCCAGTTTCAGCTCGGTGGCTTCTTCCAGCGAACACTGGGTGAGGACGCCGGGACGGCCAACCTGTGAACCGACCAGCAGGGCGATGGCGTTGAACGGCGCGTAGCGCGCCACGGCGACGGTGGTCTCCTGCTCGTCAAAGCCGCGCCATGCGCCTTCAGCGGCGTCGGCGGCAATCTGTACCGGATTGTCTTTGATATTAGTGACATGCGCCTGCTGGGACGGCGTGCGGCGGGCGCGCATTTTTTGCATCGCCATCATCATCTCGACCACGTTCATATGCGACACCACTTCCACGATTTTCGCCGGGGTCATCGCGGTAGTGAGCGGCACGATGTCGCTGCGTTTAACGTTCGGGTCGCAGAGCATGTTGGCGAGCTTAACCGAATCCATGGCCATCACTTCTTCGGCCCGGGCGAGATTAATGCCGTAGCGCGCGATAAAGTGGTCAATCAGGTCGAACTGCTCAACCGGTTTACCGTCGAGTTCGGTCACCGCGCCGTTGACGATGCGGATAGAAGGTTTGGGATCGTTAGGGCTTTCCATCGCGATAAAGCCCTCTTCAATCCACTCCTTAACGAAACCATCCTGATTCACAGGGCGTTTCGCCAGTGCTTCAAATCTTTTCGATCTCATGAATCAGCCTCGCGGGTATTAAATGTAGGAGGGGCGATCGTTTTTCGGTTCGGCGCCCAGCGTCGCCAGTACGGTTTTGCCGATTTCCCGGGCGGAGATCACCGCCTGGCGCACCGCGCCGGAGTCGCCGGAAATCACCAGAATGGCTTCGTTGCTGAAACTGGTGCCGTGGGCCGGTGAGCTGTAAGCCACCACCTCGACGTTGGCTGATTTCAGCGCGGTATCGGCCATCAGCACGCCAACGGACGCCGGGGCGCCGACGATAATGCCGCAGGCGCGGCCCAGTGGGGCGCCGAACGCTTTTTCCAGGGCATAACTGGCGCGCGCGGTATACTGCAGCTCAATATGACCCGCTTCGTTGCCGTAGACATCGCCGAAGGTACGGTCCAGCTCTTTCAGCGCGACCTCAATCCCGCGTTTGACGTCGGAAACATCATTCCCGCCCAGCACAATCAGCGAGCCATGGCCGGCGCCGCCTTTGGTGTCGCGAGGAAGCTCAATGCTGACCACTTCGGTGTTGGTGGCTTTGACCGCTTCATCGGCGGCCATGATGTGCGGCCCGGCGCCGGTGCGGGCGCCGAGGATGCCGATAGAGCGATAGCGTTTTTCGAGCTTCATCGCCTCCAGCAACGCGGCATCCACGTTGGCGATGACCAGCCCGAGGGTGTCGCCAATGGCGGTCCCGACAAATTCCGTTAAGCTGCAGCTTTTCTCTGCCATAGCCGTCTCTCCTGTGGGATGGGGGGTATCGGGAAGCGCCTGCTGCTCTGGCGTCGCCACACGGGCTATGACTTGCGCCATGATCTGTTCAACCAGCTCATTGCTGCTCATTGGCTATTCCCCTTCGGTAAGATTTTTTCAACATCGGTATGGGGGCGGGGAATGACGTGTACGGCTTTCACTTCGCCCACGTGGCGGGCTGCGGCGGCACCGGCGTCGGTGGCGGCTTTAACTGCCCCCACGTCGCCACGCACGATGACGGTCACCAGGCCTGAACCGATCCTTTCATAGCCAACTAATAAAACGTTGGCCGACTTAACCATTGCGTCAGCGGCCTCTATGGCTGCGGTTAAGCCTTTGGTTTCTACCATTCCTAATGCTTCTTGTTGCATAAAGACCTCGCAGGATATGTGCCAGTGAGGGAACTATATGGCGGAGCGGCGAAAAAGAATGGCTGAGTTGATGGTGGAGATCGAAAAAATAGTGGTTTTTATATAATATAAAATGGATTAATTTTATTTTATATCGTTGTTTTTATTTGATTTTGTTGTTTTTATAAATGTGATTATATTGCAATTCACGCTCCGTATTTACATTTTAAGAGGTGATTTTTTAAATTGTTTTTGCTATGCGATATTTTGCGTGATGTGATATTTGTTGGAAAATAAGCACTGCGCTTTCGCAATTTTTTATCATTTAGTTGGAAATTAAAATACCCCCTGAACGCCCGCCATTGCTGCATGGATTCGCGAACAAATAGCAATAAATTATTCTTCTTCGGCGACTTTACGCCGCCCGATTTCCGCAGGATGCCAACACTTTGCCGCTGCCGGTTTCTATAGTGGGCCTCGCCGTACCCAACGAGCCAGCGGATGGTTAGCTGGCCTGGACACGAACTTCGTCACGAGGTGTCACAATGAATGGTTCTTTACGCGCGCAATGTATCGCCGAGTTTTTAGGCACCGGGCTGTTTCTGTTTTTTGGTATCTGCTGCCTGAGCGCCCTGAAACTGACCGGCGCCAGCCTGGGGCTGTGGGAGATCTGTATTATCTGGGGACTGGGTATTTCTCTGGCGGTGTACCTGACGGCCGGCATTTCGGGGGGACATCTGAACCCTGCGGTCACCGTCGCCCTGTGGCTGTTTGCCTGCTTCCCGGGCAGAAAAGTGGTGCCCTATATCGTGGCTCAGGTCGCCGGCGCGTTTGGCGGCGCCGTGCTGGCCTGGATACTTTACAGCACCCTGTTTACGCAATTTGAAACGGTGCATCATATGGTGCGTGGCAGCCTGGAAAGCCTGCAGCTGGCCAGTATATTCAGTACCTACCCGGCGCCTGAGCTCAGCATCTGGCATGCGGCGCTGGTGGAGGTGGTGATCACCTCGATGCTGATGGGGATGATCATGGCGCTCACCGATGATGGCAACGGCGTACCCAAGGGCCCACTGGCGCCGCTGTTGATTGGCATTCTGGTGGCGGTGATCGGCGCCTCGACCGGGCCGCTTACCGGCTTCGCGATGAATCCGGCACGCGATTTTGGCCCGAAATTGTTCACCTGGTTCGCCGGGTGGGGCAATATCGCCATGACCGGGGGAAGAAATATTCCCTATTTTATCGTGCCCATTATCGCACCGTTGTTAGGGGCCTGCCTCGGCGCCGCAATTTATCGTTTTCTTATCGCCAATAATCTGCCCTGTCATACCTGCGTGGAGGAAGAAAATACGCGTTAGCGTCATAAGGGGAATGTATCTGTGAAATAGCCAGGCTAATTTCATGAACCGATATCACGAACCGCTCAAAAAGTCTCCCCGGGTTGGGAGACTTTTGTTATTGTCAATGCACTTTTTTATCGTCGATGGGATCTGATGCTAAAAAAGGTAAATATGAAAAATATGTTTTATTTATAACAAAAAATTAACTGAGGGGTTTTATCATGATTTCTGCGAGTACCTTGAACTCAGAACTCATCAATAAAATCGCACAGGATTTTGCGCAAGCCACCAGTCTGGCGGTTGTGGTCGTCAATATTCACGGTGATGAGATTTCTGAATTGTTTAATTTCACGCCGTTTTGCCAGCTGATGCGTCAGCACCCGGAGCACAGCGGACGCTGTCGCATGAGCGACCGCTGCGGCGGGCTGGAAGCCTCGAAAAAAGACCAGCTGTGTATCTACCGCTGTCATGCGGGGTTAACCGATTTTTCCATCCCGCTGGTGATCGCCGGCCACCTGGTCGGTTTCGTGCTGTGCGGGCAGGTGCGTCTGAGCAATGATGTTGAACTGGTTGATATCTTGAACGTCGATGACCGCTGGCAGGACGATCCGGCGCTGGTCCAGGCGTTTCGCGATGTGCCGGAGATGGACTATTCGCGGGTTATCGCTTCGGCGGATCTGCTGAAGCTGATCGTCGAGAATTGCCTGAAAAAACAGCTCAACTTTGTGGTTATCAAAGATAACCCGTCGCAGAACGATCCGGCGCAGGCCAGCCGGGCGCCCTCGCCGCACGATGGCAAAATGAAGAAGGCGCTGCGCTATATCGACGCGCATCTCTCCGATGAGCTGCGTCTGGAGGATGTGGCGGCGCATGTCTATCTCAGCCCGTACTACTTCAGCAAACTGTTTAAAAAGTATCAGGGGATCGGTTTTAACGCCTGGGTCAATCAGCAGCGGATGGCGAGCGCAAAAGAGCTGCTATGCCACAGCGACTGGAGCATCGCCAGCATCGCGCGGAATTTAGGTTTTTCGCAAACCAGCTATTTTTGCAAAGTGTTTCGCCAGACCTATCAGGTAACGCCGCAGGCATTTCGTCAGCAAATTAATGCCGGATCACAAACTGAGTCTTTTTAAATGACAATATTTTGCTATTGCCGATTTTTGATATCCCCGAGTATCTTCATCAATATAAAATGAAAAAAACGACAGTAGAGCAATAAATTGTCATAGCGCAACAAAATAGTGATATTCGAGGGATAAACTACACCAGTTTTTATTTTTGTGATGAGATAGAGTGTCCGTTAATACGAGAAAGCTGATTATCACAACACCGCTTTCCTCACTGACGTCATTGTGACGAATGATGAAACGGTAAAAGAAAACATAAAGTAATACCCGTCGATGCAGGGTGCATCGGCGAAACAAACCGACAGGTTCGACACCAGTTTGGTGTCAGGGAAGGGGGTGTAAATCCCCCGCAGCCCCCGCTGCTGTGATGCTGACGACCCCGCAAAAACCACTGATCGAAAGATTGGGAAGGGCGGGCGAGAACGAGGCTAAGCCAGAAGACCTGCCTGCCGGTAACTGACCAACAACTTCGGTGGGAAGTGGGTGGCTTAGCGGTGCGTGGTCGCAGGACCAGGCATGCGCGTAGCTATACCCTGACCGCCAGAACAGGACAGGGTATGGCAACCAGGCGTGCGTTCATTCTTGCGGGTACCGGCAGCGGTTGTGGCAAAACCACCGTTACGCTCGGCCTGCTCAGCTTGCTCCAACAGCGCGGTATGCGGGTGCAACCCTGTAAAGTCGGGCCTGACTACCTGGATACCGCCTGGCACACCGCCATCAGCGGCATCGCTTCCCGCAATCTCGACAGCTTTATGCTTCCCGCCCCGATACTCAACGCGCTGTTTACCGAACAGCTACAGCAGGCCGACATCGCGGTTATCGAAGGGGTGATGGGCCTGTATGACGGCTACGGCATCGACCCTAACTACTGCAGCAGCGCGGCAATGGCTAAGCAGCTTGGCTGCCCGGTGATTTTGCTGGTGGATGGCAAAGCGGTGTCGACCTCCATCGCCGCCACGGTGATGGGTTTTCAACATTTTGATCCGGCTCTCGACATCGCTGGCGTTATCGTCAATCGGGTCAACAGCGACGCGCACTTCCAGCTGCTGAAAAGCGCCATTGAGCGCTACTGTCAGGTGCCAGTGCTCGGCTATGTGCCGCGCGTGGAAGGCGTGGCGCTGCCCGAACGACATCTGGGACTGGTGACCGCCCGCGAGTCGGTGGTCAATCAGCAGGCATGGCGGGATTTTGCCAGCCTGCTGGGGCGCACCCTCGACATAGACCGGCTGCTGGCCCTCAGCGAACTGGCCGCCATGCCGATCGGCGAGTGGGGAGAACAGCTTGCCGCCGATGCCGGCGAAGGACTGACGCTGGCCCTCGCCGACGATGAGGCCTTCAATTTTTATTACCCCGATAACCTGGCGCTGCTGGCGCGCTGCGGCGTGAAGATGGTGCGCTTTAGCCCACTACGCGATCGCCAGCTGCCGGCCTGCCAGATGATCTGGCTCGGCGGCGGCTATCCGGAGCTGCATGCGGCCGTGCTATCCGCTAACCACGAGATGCTGACACAGCTTCGCGCGGCGCACCGGCGCGGGGTGGCGATCTACGCCGAGTGCGGCGGCCTGATGTATCTGGGCACGACCCTGGAAGTCACCAGCGGCGAGCGCTACACGATGGCGGATATTATTCCCGGACACAGCCGAATGGGGACGCGTCTGACCCGGTTCGGCTACTGCGAAGCGCAGGCGCAGCAGCAGACGCTGCTGGCAGCCCCTGGCGAGTGGCTGCGCGGCCATGAATTTCATTACTCCGATTTTTCTCCCGCCACCCCCGCCGTACTGGCCTGCCGTAAACAGCGAGACGGTAAGACGCTCCAGCAGTGGCAGGGAGGATGGCAGTCCGGCAGCGCCTTTGCCAGCTATCTCCATGTCCATTTTGCCCAGCGTCCCACCATGCTCAACCACTGGTTGCGGGCAGCAAGGAGGGCGCTATGACCCTTCTCGCCTGGTGTGTAGCCTGGATACTTGATGTCGTCATTGGCGATCCGCCGCACTGGCCGCATCCGGTGCGCTGGATAGGTCGCCTGATCGCCGTCAGCCAGCGTGTAGTGCGACGCGTCTGCCATAGCGACCGGGCGCTGCGCATCGGCGGCGGGGTGATGTGGCTGGTGGTTATCGGTCTGACATGGGGCGTGGCCTGGGGCGTACTGGCGCTGGCGCACGGGATCCACCCCTGGCTTGGATGGCTGGTGGAAGTGTGGATGATCTTCACCGCGCTGGCGGGACGCTGTCTGGCACAGTCGGCGATGGCGGTGGCCCGGCCGCTGCAGGCCGGAGATCTCGCCGAAAGCCGGCATAAGCTCTCCTGGATTGTCGGGCGCGATACCTCTCAGCTCCAGCCAGCGCAGATCAACCGTGCGGTGGTGGAGACCGTGGCGGAGAACACGGTGGATGGCATTATCGCGCCGCTCTTTTTCCTGCTCCTCGGCGGCGCGCCGCTGGCCATGGCCTATAAAGCGGTCAACACCCTCGATTCCATGGTCGGCTATAAACACGAAAAATACCGGGCGATCGGCATGGTCAGCGCCCGTCTTGATGATGTAGCCAACTTCCTTCCCGCCCGGCTGAGCTGGCTGCTGCTCAGCCTTGCCGCGGTGCTATGCCGGGAAGATGGCGCCCGGGCGCTGCGTACGGGCTGGCGCGATCGCTATCAGCACAGCAGTCCTAACTGCGCCTGGCCGGAAGCGACCGTCGCCGGCGCGCTGGGGATCCGCCTTGGCGGCCCGAACGATTACTTCGGCCAGCGCGTTGAAAAGCCCTGGATAGGCGACGCCGTCCGCGACATCGCGGTGGACGATATTTCCCGAACCATTCGATTAATGTGGGTGGCGTCAAGCCTGGCGCTGGCGCTGTTTATCGGCGTGCGCTACTGGCTGGTCGGCGCGGCCTGAGGAGAACCTGATGCAGTACATCCAACAACCGCAGGCGATCGAGGCGAAAAGCTTCGACATCATCAGCGAGATCATCGCCGAAACGCGACCGGACTACCGTTTCGCCAGCCCGCTGCACGAGGCGATTATCAAGCGGGTGATCCACACCACCGCTGACTTCGACTGGCTGGATATTCTGTGGTTTTCTCCGGATGCCCTGATCGCGCTGAGTGAGGCCTTGAGCAGGCCCTGCACGCTGTATACCGATACCACCATGGCGCTGTCCGGGATCAACAAAACCCTGCTGGCCCGCTTTGGCGGCGAATGCCGCTGCTATATCAGCGACCCGCGGGTGGTGCGCGAGGCGCAAAGCCGGGGGATGACCCGCTCGATGGCGGCGGTGGATATTGCGGTGCAGGAGCCCGGGGAGAAAGTGTTCGTCTTCGGCAATGCGCCAACCGCGCTGTTTCGCCTGCTGGAACATCGCGAGACCGCCATCGGCGGCGTGGTGGGGGTGCCGGTCGGGTTCGTCGGCGCGGCGGAGTCGAAAGCGGCGCTCAGCGAGAGCGGCCTGCCGGCCATCGCCGCGCTCGGCCGCAAAGGGGGAAGCAACGTGGCGGCAGCGATTGTGAACGCTCTGCTTTACCACCTGCGGGAGGCGCAATGAGCGATCAGACCTTTGACGCCCCGGTGTGGCATCACGGCAAAGCGCTGCGCAAGGGCTACACCACCGGCTCCTGCGCCACAGCGGCGGCAAAAGTGGCGGCGCTGATGGTGATGCGCCAGCATCTGATTCATCAGGTCTCGATCGTCACCCCCTCCCCGCCCCCCCCCCCCCCGCCCCCCCCGCCGCCGAT
>NZ_GL882830.1:26483-35285 GCF_000195655.1 Klebsiella sp. MS 92-3 | reverse complement strand
CCCCCCGCGCGGGGGGGGGCGGGGGGGGGCCGCGGCGATCCGTAAAGACGGCGGCGATGATGTCGACGCCACCCACGGCATGCTGATTTTTGCCCGGGTCACCCTCAATGACAGCGGAGAGATTAGCCTGCAGGGCGGGGAGGGTATCGGCACGGTGACCCGCAAAGGGATCGGCCTGCCGACAGGCAGCCCGGCGATAAACCGCACTCCGCGGCACACCATCGAGACCGCCGTGCGCGAAGCGATAGGTCCTACCCGCGGCGCGCAGGTGGAGATTTTTGCTCCGGAAGGCGTACTTCGCGCGCAAAAAACCTATAACGCCCGGCTGGGGATCCTCGGCGGGATCTCGATTATCGGCACCACGGGGATCGTTACCCCGATGTCGGAAGAGAGCTGGAAGCGCTCGCTCTCCCTCGAGCTGGAGATAAAACGCGCCGCCGGGCTGGAGCGCGTGGTGCTGGTGCCGGGCAACCACGGTGAGCGCTTTGTCCGCGAGCAGATGGGCATCGACCCGCAGATGGTGGTCACCATGAGCAACTTCGTCGGCTACATGATTGAAGAGGCGGTTCGGCTCGGTTTCCGCCAGATTGTGCTCATTGGCCATCCCGGCAAACTGATCAAAATCGCCGCCGGGATCTTTCATACCCACAGCCATATCGCCGATGCGCGGATGGAAACTCTCGTCGCTCATCTGGCGCTGCTTGGCGCGCCGCTGCCGCTGCTGACGCTGGTCAGCGAGTGCGACACTACCGAAGCGGCAATGGAGCATATCGACGCCTGGGGATACCAGCGCCTCTATAACCATCTGGCTGAGCGAATCTGCCAGCGTGTTCTTGAGATGCTGCGCTTCACTCAGCAACCGCCCACCTGCGACGCGGTTCTGTTTTCTTTTGATAACCAGGTACTGGGCAGCAGCCGTCCGCTGGAGGCGATTGCCCGGGAGCTGACATGTTGACGGTCGTGGGAATGGGCCCGGCGGGGCTGCAGTGGCTGATCCCGGCCGCGCGCGAGGCAATCGCCGCCGCTGAGGCGCTGGTGGGCGGCAGCCGCCATCTCCAGCAGTTTCCCGACTTCGCCGGCGAGCGCTTCGCGCTGGGGGCCGATATGCCGGCGCTGCTGGCGTGGATTGAGGCCCGTACCGGGCGCCGCGTCGTGGTGCTGGCCTCTGGCGACCCGCTGTTCTATGGCATTGGCACCCGGCTGATTGCCCATTTTGGCCGGGAACGAGTGCAGGTGATCCCCGGCATCAGCGCGGTGCAGTACCTCTGCGCCCGGGCGGGCATCGACATGAACGATATGTGGCTGACCAGCAGCCATGGCCGGGCGGTGAGCTTCGATGCTCTGGCCGCCCACCGGAAAGTCGCCATGGTGACCGACGGCCGCTGCGGACCGCGGGAGATAGCCGCCCAGCTGATGGCCCGCGGCAAAGGCCATCGCTGGATGGTGATAGGCGAGAACCTGGCGATGGAAAACGAGCGGATCCACTGGCTGCCGGTCAGCGCCGTGGAGGACGAATATGAGATGAATGCGGTGGTGATCCTCGATGAAAGATGAGCTGTTTTTGCGCGGCGCCCAGGTGCCGATGACCAAAGAGGCCGTGCGCGCGCTGGCGCTGGCGAAGCTGGAGCTGCACCGGGCGCGCCATCTGATTGATATCGGCGCGGGCACCGGCAGCGTCAGCATTGAGGCTGCTCTACAGAACCCGGCGCTGCGGGTGACGGCGATTGAGCGTCAGGCCGACGCGCTGCGCCTGCTGGCGGAGAACCGGCAGCGCTTTGGCTGCGACAACATCGCTATCGTGGCGGGCGTTGCGCCGCTGGCGGTCGCCGACAAAGCCGACGCGATCTTTATGGGGGGCAGCGGCGGCCACCTGACGGCGCTGATCGACTGGTCGCTGGCGCAGCTGCATCCTGGCGGCCGGCTGGTGATGACTTTTATTTTGCAGGAAAACCTTCATAGCGCCCTGGCGCACCTGCGGCAGAGCGGCATCCACGAGGTGGACTGCCAGCAGCTGGCGGTCTCCACCCTGGCTACCCTGGGCAGCGGCCACTACTTCAAACCCCATAATCCCGTTTTTGTCATCGCCTGTCAGAAGGAAGAAAACCATGGCTGAGACTTTTGATCCCCATTGCGTGTGGTTCGTCGGCGCCGGTCCAGGCGATCGCGAACTGATTACTCTCAAAGGCTACCGTCTGCTACAGCAGGCGCAGGTAGTGATCTACGCCGGGTCGCTGATCAACACCGAGCTACTGGCCTACTGTCCGCCACAGGCGGAGTGCCACGACAGCGCCGCGCTGCATCTGGAGCAGATCCTCGACCTGATGGAGGCGGGGGTGAAGGCGGGAAAAACGGTGGTGCGTCTGCAGACGGGCGACGTATCGCTATATGGCTCGGTGCGCGAGCAGGGCGAAGAGCTGACCCGCCGCGGGATCCGCTGGCAGGTGGTGCCGGGCGTCAGCGCTTTCCTCGGCGCGGCGGCGGAGCTGGGGGTGGAGTACACGGTACCCGAAGTCTCGCAGAGTCTGATTATTACCCGTCTGGAAGGGCGCACGCCGGTTCCCGCGCGCGAACAGCTGGAAGCCTTTGCCAGCCATCAAACCTCGATGGCGATTTACCTGTCGGTGCAACGTATTCACCGGGTGGCGGAGCGGCTGGTGGAGGGCGGCTACCCCGCGACCACCCCGGTCGCGGTGATCTACAAGGCCACCTGGCCGGAAAGCCAGACCGTCCGCGGTACCCTCGCGGACATCTGCGACAAAGTACGCGACGCCGGGATCCGCAAAACGGCGCTGATCCTGGTCGGCCCCTTCCTCGGCGATGAGTATCACTACTCAAAACTGTACGCAGCGGATTTTAGCCATGAATACCGTAAAGCCTGAATCCATTGCCCTGTTTTGCCTGACGCCCGGCGGCGTGCGGCTGGCAAAACGGCTGGCGGCCATGCTGCCGCTTACCTGTTACACCAGCGAAGCGCTGCAGGAAGAGGGGTTTATCCCCTTCAACGGCGGCTTTGCCAGCGCTGCCCGCGAGGCGTTCAGCAGCTTCTCGGCGCTGATTTTTATCGGCGCCACCGGGATTGCCGTGCGGGTGCTGGCCCCGCTGGTGAATGACAAGCTCAGCGACCCGGCGGTGGTGGTGATTGATGAGCGCGCCCGGCACGTCATCAGCTTGCTCTCCGGCCATGCCGGGGGGGCCAATGCGCTGACCCGCTATCTCGCCGGGATGCTCGACGCCGACCCGGTGATCACCACCGCCACCGACGTCAACGAGCTGGCCGCCCTCGACACGCTGGCCTTCCAGCTGAACGCCCGGATGACCGATTTTCGCGCGGCGGTGAAAACCGTTAACCAGATGCTGGTGAGCGGTAAGCGGGTGGGGCTGTGGTGCGACGGCGAATTTACCGGGGCGCTAAGCCGCTGCGACCAGCGCGGGTTTATCCCGGTAAGCGACCTGGCGCGCTTGCCGGCGCTCGACGCCCTGATCTGCGTCACCCTGCGCCGGTCGCTGCCGCCGCTGCCGGTGCCTCACTGGAAGCTGGTGCCCCAGCGGGTGGTGGCGGGGATCGGCTGTCGGCGCGACACCCCCTGCGCGCTGCTCAGTACGTTGCTGGATCGCCAGCTTGCCGCTCAGCGTCTTGACCCGCTGGCGCTGAAAGCGATCGGCAGCGTGAGCCTGAAGGCAAACGAGCCGGGGTTGCGCCAGCTGGCTCACCGCTGCCGGGTGCCGTTCGAAACCTTCAGCGCCGAGGCGCTGCGCGAGCACGAGCACCGCTTTCCGGCCTCGTCTTTTGTCCGGGAGACGGTCGGCGTCGGCAGCGTCTCCGGCCCGGTGGCCTGGCTGCTGAGTCAGGGAAACCTGTCCGGCGAAACCCTGCGTGAGCAGGGCGTGACCATTACTTTGGGAGTAACACACTGATGTTAAGCGTAATCGGAATTGGCCCTGGCTCGCAGGCGATGATGACCATGGAAGCCGTGGAGGCCCTGCAGGCGGCAGAGATCGTGGTGGGCTACAAGACCTACACCCACCTGGTAAAAGCCTTTACCGGCGACAAGCAGGTGATCAAAACCGGCATGTGCAAAGAGATTGAGCGCTGCCAGGCGGCCATCGAGCTGGCGCAGGCCGGGCACAACGTTGCGCTGATCAGCAGCGGCGACGCCGGCATCTACGGCATGGCGGGGCTGGTGCTGGAGCTGGTTAATAAGCAGCAGCTGGACATTGAGGTCCGTCTGATCCCAGGGATGACGGCCAGTATCGCCGCCGCCTCGCTGCTCGGCGCGCCGCTGATGCATGATTTCTGCCATATCAGCCTTAGCGATCTGCTGACGCCCTGGCCGGTGATTGAAAAACGCATAGTCGCCGCCGGGGAAGCGGACTTCGTTATCTGTTTCTACAACCCCCGCAGCCGCGGCCGCGAAGGACATCTGGCGCGCGCCTTTGCGCTGCTGGCGGCCAGTAAAAGCGCAGATACGCCGGTCGGCGTAGTCAAATCCGCCGGACGCAAAAAGCAGGAGAAATGGCTGACCACCCTCGGGGAGATGGATTTTGCCCCAGTGGATATGACCAGTCTGGTGATCGTTGGCAACAAAGCGACTTACATCGACAACGGCCTGATGATCACCCCGCGAGGCTACGCGCTGTGAATCACGGCGACGTGCTGGTTATCGGGGGCACCAGCGATGCGCGGGCGATCTGCCAGCAGCTGGACGCCGCCGACGTGCGCTACACCCTGTCGGTGGCGACCCCTACCGGCGAGCGGCTGGCCGGCGATATCCGCGGGCAGATACGCTGCGGGCGCATGGAGTGGCAGCAGATGGCGGAGTGGCTCAGAGCGCAGCGCACCCGCTGGGTGATCGATGCCTCTCACCCCTACGCCGAGGTGGTCAGCCAGAATATTGTGCGCGCCTGCGCTAGCGTCGGGGTTCTGCTCAGCCGCTATCAAAGGCCGGAGCAGCTGAGCGATCTGCGCCATCCGCTACTTCACGTGGTCGGCGATCTGAACGAGGCCTGCGCGGTGGCTCGTCGCTTCGGCGAGCGGATCCTGCTGACCACCGGCAGCAAAGATCTGGCGGCCTGGCGGGCGGGACTGGCGGAGAAAACGCTGCTCGCCCGGGTGCTGCCGGTGCCGGAGGTGGTTCAGCACTGTAGCGATCTGGGGTTTGGCGTCGGGGAGATCTTCGCCCTCTGCGGGCCGTTCAGCGCCGAATTTAACGCCGCCTTTTATCGCCAGTGCCGGGCCGATGTTGTGGTGACGAAAGCCTCGGGGGCGGAAGGAGGCTATCAGGAAAAAGTACAACCCTGTCTTGATGCGGGGATCCCCTGCATCGTCATTACCCGTCCGGCGCCGCTGGTGACGGGCGATGAACTACTGCAAAGCCAGGCCGATTTCACTACGCGGTTGACGCGCTGGCTGTCGGCGACTTGAGGAAGAGGATATGAAAAAAGCACTTCTGGTGGTGAGCTTTGGCACCAGCTATCACGACACCCGCGAGAAGAACATCGCCGCCTGCGAGCGCGATCTGGCCGCCAGCTGCCCGGACCGCACGCTGTTCCGCGCCTTCACCTCGGGGATGATTATTCGCAAACTGCAGCAGCGCGACGGTATTCATATCGATACTCCGCTGCAGGCTCTGCAAAAGCTGGCCGAGCAGGGATACCAGGATGTGGCGATCCAGTCCCTGCACATTATCAACGGCGACGAGTACGAGAAGATCGTTCGCGAAGTGCAGAGCATGCGCCCGCGCTTTCAGCGTCTGACGCTGGGCGCGCCGCTGTTGAGCGGTCATGGCGATTATGTGCAGCTGATGCAGGCCCTGCGCCAGCAGATGCCGCCGCTGGCGGCGACGGAGCGAGTGGTGTTTATGGGGCACGGCGCCAGCCACCACGCCTTCGCGGCCTACGCCTGTCTGGATCATATGATGGCGGTGCAGGGTTTTCCGGCGCGGGTGGGGGCGGTGGAAAGCTATCCCGAAGTGGACATCGTCATTAACGAACTCTCCCGCCAGGGCGTGACCGGCGTGCATCTGATGCCGCTGATGCTGGTGGCCGGCGATCATGCCATTAATGATATGGCCTCCGACGAAGACGATTCGTGGAAAACCCGCTTCAATGCCGCCGGTATCCCCGCCACGCCGTGGCTTAACGGGTTAGGGGAGAATCCGGCGGTGCGGGCGATGTTTGTCGCCCATCTGCAGCAGGCGCTGAACGACACGATGGAGAAAGCAGCATGAGCGGCAAACTATACGCCCTGAGCAGCGGGCCGGGGGCGGCCGATCTGATCACCGTGCGTGCGGCGCGGATCCTCGGCCAGCTGGATGTGCTGTATGCGCCAGCCGGCCGCAAAGGCGGCGACAGCCTGGCGCTCTCCATCGTACGCGAGTACCTGGGCGCACACACGGAGGTCCGCTGCTGCCATTTTCCGATGAGCACCGACAGCGCGGAAAAAGAGGCGGTGTGGAACGACGTTGCCGCGGCGCTGGCCCAGGAGGTGGCGGCGGGCAGGCAGGTCGGGTTTATCACCCTCGGCGACGCCATGTTGTTCAGCACCTGGGTCTTTCTGCTGCAGCGGATTGGCTGCCCGGAGTGGCTGGAGATTGTCCCTGGCGTTACCTCCTTCGCCGCCATTGCCGCGCGGGCGAAAACCCCGCTGGCCATGGAGCAGCAGTCGCTGGCGGTGATCTCCTGCACCGCGCCGGAAGCGGACATTGCCGCGGCGCTGCGCCAGCATGACAGTCTGGTGCTGATGAAAGTCTACGGCCGCTTCGCCCGCATTAAGGCGCTGCTGGCGCAGGCGGGGCTGCTGGATGCGGCGCTGATGATGTCAGAGGCCACCCTGCCGGGCGAGCAGTGCTGGCGCCGTCTGCGCGAGGTCAGCGATGACCAGCCGCTGCCCTATTTCTCGACCATCCTGGTTAACAAACAGTGGGAGGAGGCGTAATGAATCAGGTGAAATCGCTGAAGCAGCTTTCGTATGGGGGGCTGGCGGCCGCTGTTCTGCTGATCATCGTCCCGCAGGAGGCGTTCGCCATGCATATCATGGAGGGCTTTTTGCCGCCGATGTGGGCGCTGGCGTGGTGGCTGCTGTTTTTACCCTGCCTGTGGTACGGCCTGGTGCGCCTGCGGCGTATCGTTCAGGAAGAGAGCAATCAGAAGGTGCTGCTGGCCCTCTGCGGGGCGTTTATTTTTGTTCTTTCGGCGCTGAAGATCCCGTCGGTGACCGGCAGCTGCTCGCACCCGACCGGCGTCGGTCTGGCGGTGATCCTCTTCGGGCCGGGCGTGGTGGCGGTGCTGGGGGCGATCGTTCTGCTGTTCCAGGCGCTGCTGCTGGCGCATGGCGGCCTGACCACCCTTGGCGCCAACGGGATGTCGATGGCGGTGATCGGCCCGATGGTCGGCTATCTGGTGTGGAAGCTGGCCTGTCGGGCGGGGATCCGTCGCGATGTCGGGGTCTTTCTCTGCGCCATGCTGGCGGATCTGATGACCTACTTTGTCACCTCCGTCCAGCTCGGGGTGGCTTTTCCCGATCCGGCAACCGGGGCAGGCGGATCGATCGCCAAGTTTATGGGCATCTTCTGCCTGACGCAGATCCCGATCGCCATCGCGGAAGGCTTGCTCACCGTGATGATCTACGATCAGCTAACCAAACGGCGACTGATCGCCGCGGAGGCACATTAATATGAAAAAGACCCTGATCCTGTTGGCGATGGTGGCCGCCCTGATGATCCTGCCATTTTTTATTAACCACGGCGGCGAGTTTGGCGGCTCGGACGGCGAAGCGGAGAGCCAGATCCAGGTGGTGGCGCCGGATTATCAACCCTGGTTCCAGCCGCTATATGAACCGGCGAGCGGCGAGATTGAGAGTCTGCTGTTTACCCTGCAGGGCTCGCTTGGCGCGGCGGTGATTTTTTACATTCTCGGATATGCGAGGGGCAGACAGCGCCGTGATGACCGGGTTTGACCGACTCAGCTACCAGAGCCGCTGGTTGCAGGTGGCGCCAGAGCGGAAGTTTCTGCTCTGGCTACTGCTGATGGCGCTGGCCTTTACGCTGCCGGCGTGGGGCCAGGCGCTGACGCTGGCGCTGACCGCCGCGCTGACCTGCTGGCTGCTGCGGGTCTCATTCTGGCGCTGGTGCCGCTGGATGGCGCTACCCTTTGGCTTTTTGCTGGTCGGCGTGCTGACCATTCTGTTCAGCGTTAGCCGCGACCCGCAGATGCTGTTAGCGAGCTTGCGGCTGGGCGCTTTCTCGATAGGGATTTCCGCCCAGGGGCTGGCCGTGGCCGGGGAGACCTTCTGGCGCAGCCTGGCAGCGATGGCGGCCACGCTCTGGCTGGTGCTTAATCTGCCTTTCCCACAGCTGATTATCTTGCTCAAGCGCGGTCGCGTACCGCGGCTGTTGACGGAGCAGATCCTGCTGACCTGGCGCTTCATTTTTATTCTGTTGGACGAGGCGATGGCGATTCACCGCGCGCAAACCCTGCGTTTTGGCTATGGTAGCGTGCCGCAGGGCTATCGCTCGCTGGCGATGCTGGTGGGACTGCTGTTCACCCGCGTCCTCCTGCGCTATCAGCAGATGAGCACGGCGCTGGATATCAAATTGTACCAGGGTGATTTTCACCTCTAAGGATAAGTATGCTTGCCACAACCGATCTCTGGTTTCGCTATCAGGATGAGCCGGTACTTAAAGGGCTGACGCTGGATTTTTCCCGCCATGCGGTGACCGGCCTGGTGGGGGCCAACGGCTGCGGAAAGTCGACGCTGTTTATGAACCTGAGCGGCCCCCCGCCCCCCCCCCCCGGGGGGGGGGG
>NZ_GL882830.1:0-26376 GCF_000195655.1 Klebsiella sp. MS 92-3 | reverse complement strand
AGCGCGGTCTGCTGGCGCTGCGCCAGCAGGTGGCGACGGTGTTTCAGGATCCGGATCAGCAAATCTTCTATACCGATATCGACAGCGATATCGCTTTTAGTCTGCGTAACCGCGGGGTGGCGGAAGAGGAGATCGCCCGCCGGGTGGATGAGGCGTTGACCCTCGTCGATGCCCGGGGGTTTCGCCAGCAGCCGATCCAGTGCCTCAGCCATGGGCAGAAAAAACGGGTGGCAATCGCCGGGGCGCTGGTGCTGCAGGCGCGCTACCTGCTGCTTGACGAGCCCACCGCGGGCCTCGATCCACGCGGGCGGGCGCAGATGATCGCCATCATCCGCCGCATTGTCGGGCAGGGGCGGCGCGTGGTGATCTCCAGCCACGATATCGATCTGATCTATGAGGTGAGCGACGCCGTTTACGTGCTGCGTCACGGCGAAGTGCTGGCCGCGGGGGATCCCGGCGAGGTATTTGCCTGCGCGGAGACGATGGACAGGGCGGGATTGACGCAGCCGTGGCTGGTGAAACTTCATAGCGAACTGGGGCTGCCGCTGTGTAAAACCGAGGCGGAGTTTTTTCAGCGGATGCACAACAACGCGATAGGCGCGATAAAGGAGGCGTCATGACGCTGGCAGTGATGTTGCAGGGCACGGCTTCCGACGTTGGGAAAAGCGTGCTGGTGGCGGGACTGTGCCGCATTTTTCATCAGGATGGGCTGCGTACCGCGCCGTTTAAATCACAGAATATGGCGCTGAACTCCGGCATTACGCCGGATGGCAAAGAGATGGGCCGGGCGCAGATTTTCCAGGCCGAAGCGGCCGGGATTGCGCCGGATGTCCGCATGAATCCGATTTTGCTCAAGCCCACCAGCGACCGTCAGGCGCAGGTGGTCCTGATGGGGCAGGTGGCGACCAGCATGGATGCGGTGAGCTATCACCAGTACAAGCCACGCCTGCGCGAGCAGATCCTCGCGGTCTACCAAAGCCTGGCCGGAGAGTATGAGGCGCTGGTGCTGGAAGGCGCCGGCAGTCCGGCGGAGATTAACCTGCGCGACCGCGATATCGTCAATATGGGCATGGCCGAGATGGCGCAATGCCCGGTGATCCTGGTGGCCGATATCGACCGCGGCGGGGTGTTTGCCGCGATTTACGGCACGCTGGCGCTGCTGCAGCCTCAGGAGCGGGCGCGCGTGAAAGGGGTGATCATCAATAAATTCCGCGGCGATGTGGCGCTCCTGCGCTCCGGGATAGAGCAAATCGAGGCGTTGACCGGGGTGCCGGTGCTGGGCGTTATGCCATGGCTTGACGTGGATCTTGAGGATGAGGACGGCGTCGCGCTGCAGGCCGGGAAATACCATCGCACCGACCGGCGCGACATCGACATCGCCGTGGTTCCCCTGCCGCATATCGCCAATTTTACCGACTTTAACGCCCTGGCGGCGCAGCCAGACGTCCGGGTGCGCTATGTCCGCGATCCGCAGGCGCTGGCCGACGCCGACCTGGTCATTCTCCCGGGCAGTAAAAATACCCTCGGCGATCTGTGCTGGCTGCGCGAGAGCGGCATGGCGCACGCGGTCGAGCAGGCCCGGCAGCGCAAGGTGCCGCTGCTGGGGATCTGCGGCGGCTATCAGATGCTGGGCGAAACCATTATCGATGAGGTGGAGTCTGGCCTTGGCGCCCAGCCCGGGCTGGGGGTGCTGAAGACCGTGACCCACTTCGCCCAGCACAAAACCACCACCCAGGTGCAGGCGACCCTGGGGTCTGCGCTCCCGGATTGGTTAGCCGACGCGGCGGGGCTGCGCGTTAGTGGCTACGAAATTCATATGGGCGAGACGCGCCGCGAGGCAGGCTGCCCGCCCCTGCTGCAGCTGCATAAAGCGGGGCAGGCAGTAGACGACGGGGCGATAAGCGACGACGGCCTGGCGTTCGGCACCTATCTCCATGGCCTGTTCGACAGCGATGCCTTTACCCGGGCGCTGCTCAACGGCCTGCGCCAGCGCAAAGGGCTGGCGCCGCTGGACAGCGCCCTGGAGTATGCCCGCTATAAAACCCGCCAGTTTGATCGGCTGGCCGAGGCCATGCGCGAACATATCGCCATCGATAAAATTTACGCCATCATGCGCCAACATCAGGAGCCCCTATGCTGACTCTGGTTACCGGCGGCGCGCGCAGCGGCAAAAGTCGCCATGCCGAGGCGCTGATTGCCGATGCGCCGCAGGTGTTATATATCGCCACCTCGCAAATCTTTGACGACGAGATGGCCGCAAGGATCCAGCATCATCGCGACGGCAGGCCCGCCCACTGGCGCACCGCCGAGCGCTGGCAGCAGCTTGATGAACTGATCACCCCGGCTATCGCCCCAGAGGAGGCGATTTTGCTGGAATGCATCACCACCATGGTCACCAACCTGCTGTTCGCGCTCGGCGGCGACAGCGACCCCGACGGCTGGGATTACGCCGCCATGGAACAGGCTATTGATGACGAAATTGGCGTGCTGATTGCCGCCTGTCAGCGCTGTCCGGCGCACGTCGTGCTGGTGACCAACGAGGTGGGGATGGGCATTGTACCGGAGAACCGCCTGGCGCGGCATTTTCGCGATATTGCCGGGCGGGTCAATCAGCGCCTGGCGGCCGCGGCGGATGCGGTCTGGCTGGTGGTCTCCGGCATCGGCGTCAAAATCAAATAACTCAATCGCTGGCTGACCGGGCCAGCCCTGGCAGGGATTCTGTATGCAAAATTTAAACACGGTTCTGCGGGCGATCCCCGCGCCGGACGCCGACGCCATGGCGCGGGCACAGCAACACATCGACGGCTTACTCAAGCCCCCCGGCAGCCTCGGGCGTCTGGAGGCGCTGGCGGTGCAGCTGGCGGGAATGCCCGGCCTGGGCGGCCAGCCGCAGGTGGCGAAAAAGGCCCTGCTGGTGATGTGCGCCGACCATGGAGTGTGGGACGAAGGGGTGGCGATTTCGCCGAAGGCGGTCACCGCCATCCAGGCGGCAAATATGACCCGCGGCACCACCGGCGTCTGCGTGCTCGCCGCCCAGGCCGGGGCGAAAGTGCATGTAATTGATGTCGGTATCGATAGCGAACCGCTCCCCGGCGTGGTGAATATGCGGGTGGCGCGGGGCTGCGGCAATATTGCCCGCGGTCCGGCGATGAGCCGTGAACAGGGGCAGGAGCTGTTGCTGGAGGTGATGCGCTACACCCGCGCGCTGGCCCAGGAGGGCGTTACCCTGTTTGGCGTCGGCGAACTGGGGATGGCCAATACCACGCCGGCGGCAGCGATCGTCAGCGTCCTGACCGGCAGCGATGCGCAGGAGGTGGTCGGGATTGGCGCCAATCTGCCGCTGGCGAAGGTTGGCAACAAGGTTGAGGTGGTGCGGCGGGCTATCGCCGTCAATCAGCCCGACCCGAATGATGGCCTCGACGTACTGAGCAAAGTCGGTGGTTTCGATCTGCTGGGGATGACCGGTGTCATGCTGGGGGCGGCGTCCTGTGGGCTGCCGGTGGTGCTGGATGGCTTTCTCTCCTACGCGGCGGCGCTGGCGGCGTGTCAGATAGCGCCGGAGGTGAAACCGTATCTGATCCCGTCCCACTATTCGGCGGAGAAGGGGGCGCGTATCGCGTTGGCGCACCTGGGTCTCGAACCGTATCTCAATATGGGCATGCGTCTGGGAGAAGGCAGCGGCGCGGCGCTGGCGATGCCGATCGTCGAGGCGGCCTGCGCGATGTACCATCGCATGGGCATGCTGGCGGCAAGCAATATTGTGTTACCGAAGGGGTAAGCAGGAGATGGGGGCGGCAATGGCCGTTCCCGTTTTCGGCAGAGGTTTTGCTGGCGGCAGAAACAAAAAAACACCCTTGAAGGTGTTTCAGGTTGTTGGCAAAAAAGGAAAAAGCGTGGTTTTTCCTCCTTTGTGGTTATCAGCCGAAAATCAATAAATTGATTTTCCTTGTTACTTTTCTGGCGCAATCTGCAAGCTCAATGAAGGTGCGCTACCTAACATAAGTCACGCGCGCTCCTGCTGTTTAAGATGACGCAGCACAATCCGGCCTTCCGCAGAAAATATACCATCAAAGCGTATCCAGCCGGTATCGGGAAGTTGGGCATAAATAAGATAATTGAGATGCCCCGGACGTGGCTGCGGCTGCAACTCCACGCGCAACTGGCTCAGGCGGGGTTCGTAGCGCAGTAACGTCTCTTCTATCTGGTGTATCAAACCATGAATACCCGCGGTCATTCCCTGATGAATCATGCTGAGGTCCGGCAAACCATAATCCGGTAAATGCGCCAGCGTTCCTGCCCGGCAGTTGATGATGCGCTGCATGTTGTCCATAACGGAGAGAATAAGCTGATCCCGCTCGCTGACCTGCTCCAGCGGCAGCTCGCCACTGAAGCTGAAAGTCAGCATTTCAAATAAAGAAGATGCTGCCATCGGTTACTTATCCTGAAGGGGGAGCAGGCGGAGATCGCTTCTCATCAGCTCTATGGTGCGGGGCCTGTCAGCTTCCAGTTCATCCCTTTTGAGTACCAATCGCCAACTGTTGCTTTGTTCATCGGGGTGATAAAACTGACCAACGATGGCGATAAACTGGGTCTCTTTATCCAGAGGGACATTCAGGGAAACCGCACCCGCTGGCTTCATCCAGACGGTATGTTTGGCCAGTACATCTGATTTCAGCGTTTTTTCTTCCTGCATAAGCAGCGTGTCATAGTTGGCCTCGTCAAAACGCTCACGTGTTTTCAGTTGCCAGACATGGATCATCGTGGAAAGCGGTGTGTCTTGCGCATCTGTATTCAGCGCGCTGCGCGATACAAAATCGAGATGCAGCGTTTTGATCTGCTTGTAGAAAATCGCCGATGCCACTTCTTTAGTGCCGTCAGTCACTCTCTGAGTCAGACCGCAGCCGCTCAGCAGCGTCACGGCGGCAAGTATGCTGACAGCATGTCGTTTATAGGGTGTAAGAAACATGAGTAACACTCTCCCTGTCGCGGGTGGATGATGTGGGCATGAGTCCCTGATAACGCCCGAGACTGACCGTGACCGTACCGGCGACTGGGGCAGCAAAAGACGCCCGCAGCACGCCCGTTCGGCTTACCTGAACGCGCTGATTTCCTAACTGTGCCGGAGGCAGCAGACTGACGGGCAAGGTCAGTTGCAGGCGGGCCTGGTAGCGCCAGCCCAGATAGACACGCAACAGCACCAGCAGGTCGGTATGTAGTTGCCCGCCCGGCAGCCAGCCGCGTGCCTCTCCGTCGTCTTCGGTATACAGCTTCATCAGTAACTGGCTGTTAACGTCAGTGCCGGTGTTGCCCAGCAGTGCCCGAGTTTTCAGGCAAATACGTGATCTTTTTGATAAACCCGCAGGTTCAGGCAGGACAATTTGTTGTGGATCGTGCGGGATAACTGTCGCTTGCGTCTGGGGGGCCAGTAATCTGACCAGCGCCGTTATGCCTTCTGCTGTACGCGTCGGCAGACGCATCACGCTGAGTAATGCCAGAAAACGCGAGACCGGCGTGGCGATATGATTTTCGCTGCCGGGAATGCCCAGACCAATCAACCCCAGCAGGCAGCGGGAAATATTATCCACGGCTCCCGGTTCAAACGACGTAAGGTAATTATATTTGCGCCAGATACGATAGTACTGAGTGATAAAGCGATGGTTAAAAATGTCCAGAAACGCCATCATCGCTTCATGGCCGTCCCGGCGCTGCGCGATGTAGTCGAGATAGGCTGTCGGCAGCGGTGAATCCACACCGTACAGCCCCAGAAACGTGGTGCGCACCGTGGGTGGCGCGTCAGGATGATCCAAATCCTGTTCGACGCTTTTTAGTTCGCTTACCGGGAACCCCATCCCCGGATGTGGACGAAAACGGACAGGATCGTCTGCCGGATTGGTTGTGCTCCCCAGCAGTGGCGTCTGTGGTTGGCTTTGTTCAAGAAGCTGGCAGAAACGGTAAAAGTTAATTCGGTTAATGTCCGGAGCAAGCCTTTCCGTCAGCCCGGTACGCGCTGGCTGTGGTGTTCTGTCCATTGCAAACATTTTCCTGTAGGTTGCAGAATCAGCGTCAACTGAGTAAATAAGTGGATGTCGGCATACAGGGCGAAAAAGCGGTGCAGCAGTTCGCCAAACAGGGTGATATCGCCTTCGCCGGCGAAACCGTTGCTGTCCAGCGTGACCTGAATATCCACGCCGCGCAGTAGAAAACCTTTTTCAAAACGCTGAATCAGGTGATGCTGAACGTCAACGATTGCCTCCAGACGGCGTCGGTTCATTTCGCTTTCCGTCCAGTCGTACAGCGCCAGCGTGCCGCGCAAGATTTCGGCGTTGTCCATCATTGACAGGAAGTTGGAGCCTAAGTGGCTGAGAACCCGCCAGTGGAAACGGTCACGCGCCGGGGGATAACAGGGCTGCGTCGGCGCGCACAGGTTGCGCACCCGCAGTGTATGCTGCGTGGCGTAGACGGGGGTGTCCAGCACCGTGCTCTGCAGCGCTTTACGCGGAAGCTGACCGTTGGTGCCGGTCAGACTCAGGGACAGGGTTTCGTCTTCCAGCAGGCGGTCGATATCGAATGCGTCGCCCCCAAGGATCAGCCAGGTATCATGCAAACCGGAAGGGCCGCGTTTTACCCGCGTATGGTAATAACGTTCCGGCGAATCGTGACGCAACATCCCGCCCCGGTGGCGAAAACTGGAAAAGGGCACATATGCCTGACTGCCGGTGTGTCGCGAAGAAATAATATTATCGACGGAGTAAATTTCCGTATGCCCGTCCTGAATACGCATGGGGCGCAGCAAGTATTCATTTTCCAGCGGAGAAAGATGCAGTGGATCGGCTTCCAGCGGGAACAGGTTGATCACCGGTACGCAGTGCAGGCGGATATTTTCGGTGCTGAACGGCAGATCGTGAGACCAGCTTTCCGCGAGCACCACGTCAATTTCGAATCCACTCATTCCTGCCGGCCAGACCACATTCTCCAGCCCGTTGAGGGCGACAAACATAAACTTCTCGCGGAAGGTGAAATACTCCAGCAGTAGTTGGTAGCCGCTGAAGGCCGATTCGCCTTTTGGCCAGAGCGGATCGTCCTTACCGAACCCCATCGGGGAAAAATAGCCGTCCAGTGTCCGACGTTCCTCCCCCGGCAGGCGAAACCAGATTTGCTGCACCCCCAGCGTCAGCGCCCGGTGTAATGCACAAGCCAGCGGACTGTCCGCATTGAGATAGAGCGGCAGTCTCGATAAATCAATCTGTGACCCGTCGCCAGCCAGCGGGCTGCACTCAAAGCGCAGACGGATAACCGAGCGTCCATCCTGTTCGTACTGTAACGACACCTCTGGTAAAGCCAGCGGAAGCAGGGTGATATCCCGCGTGGCGCTGTAGCAGCAACGTGTCCGGTGTTCGCCGACGGGCCTCGAGAGCACCTGAAAATCACTCAGTGTTTCGCTCTGCTTCATTTGCCGATGATCGGTTAACAGTTCCACCACCGACAGCGACGGGATTGTACGCAGATAATGAGGCCACAGGAGGCTCACCAGCCCCTCAGTCAGTTCAGGTAGATCGTCATCCAGTTTTTCCCGCAGGCGGCCCATCAGGAAGGCGAAACCTTCGAAGAGACGTTCGACATAAGGGTCGCGCGCGCCGGGCTTATCGAGATTGAGCATAGCGGCGCGATCAGGATACGCTTGTGCAAACTCTTTACCCGCTTCACGCAGGTAGCGCATTTCGGCTTCGTAATAGCGTTGGGTCAGGTCGTCCATAAGCAGGAGTTATTCTCCTTTCATTAAAAGTAAATATAGTGCAAGTCTTCAGATGTAAAACCGATGTTGATATTATTTTACGAAAAATATATCGCGAGCAATTATCAATATATAATAATTAAATCATGTTTTTTACGGTTGCGTTTATTTAATTTTTTACTTATTCAGATACTTTCTGTATGAATATGAGGCGGGAAATCTTTCATGCCAGTATCCGGCTTTTTTCACCGAACCCTCTAATACCCAATAATGATATTTATTCCCCGAATACTCCCTACGGATCGGCACCTCATACCTCTTATTATTGTAGATAAAATAGATAAGAAAGAAATCAATAGTTGGCGTTAAGGTCTCTTTGTCAAACTGGGTTTCGAGATATTCAGAGGATAGCTTATCTTTCATTAGTTCCCGAAACTCTTGATTATCCAGATCAGATAATACAGATAACTCTGAAAATCTTTTTTCTGAACCATTAATACCTTTCTTTAGATAAAATATTATCTGATCGCTGTTAAGATCACCAATTGGAACATAGCGGGTATTTATCACATAAAAATCATTGATTTTTATATACTGTGGAGTACTTAACCATTCACTGGCATCAAACCACTTCTTTTTCGACGGCCACTCCGGATCGTTTTCACTCTCCGGTGTCACATGCACCGCCATTTTGTATTGCTGTTGATACATAACATATCCTCCACCACATAAGGCTGTCAGCAAAAGAACAACCAGAAAGTAATATCCCTTCATTTTTAAAGAGTTCACAATGTCCACTCTCCGGGTTGATAGGTCTGTAATCCTTCTTTCAGCCCCTCTGGGCTATCCCCGGTTCCCGGCATACGCTACGCACCATTTGGCGCAATTGGACCAGCACCGCGTTTAGCGTTAGCATCTCTCGCTGTGACATCATCATAGCGTTTTGACATCTCATCATAATTTTCGGGTTTCTGGGGCGGCGTAATATCGACATCACCATTCGCCTTTTTCTTATTATATTCACTCAGGCTTTCCTCGTATTCTTCAATAACATCTTCATAATTTTCTGCTGCACGTATTTCTTTTTTCGTTCCGTAAATCGATGAATAATCCGACCGCATTTCAAACGCTCTGACACTCACGTCCCAGCAAGCCGCCATCTTTTGTGCCGGACTGTTTTCCTGTCCGGCATCCATTCCGGTCAGGTCTTTTCCATTAACAGAAATACCGGCCCGGCAGGCATAGGTTGTGACAACGGCATCATAATCAAAGACAGCCTCCTGAACGTCAACAACATCTCTGGATTTAAACTCACCGGTCTTTTCCTTTCCTTTATTTTCATGATGATAATCAAATGATGCAGTGTCGATAATTCCGTGACACAGAATAACCATCTCCTTAATTACTCTGTTCTTGTTTTTTCTGCTGTTCAGGAATTTAATAAATTCAGCCTTGTCTTTCACATAAACCACGCGACCACTTAATTCTTCAACATATTCATTAATTAATTCAATGCCTTTCTCCACATATCCCTGCTGAAACATCAGGAAAATACGCTGTATATAATAATTATCTTTATTCACTTCAGGAAAAAGCCGTAGCTGTCTTAATCCGCAGTTTACAAAACGATACTGATTCCCCATAGAATCTTTAAATTTCGTCCTTGCGGCCACCACCACAATATAATCCCGGCCAGTAATCCACTGAACATTTTCAACCGGCTCCTGCTCAGCTGTCATCAGTTCAATTTTTCTTTCATTTATCTCCTTTAATGAACCGAAGTTGCCGCCTCTTTTTTCCCAAGAATACGCCAGCTTACCAACTAACACCGTAACCTTCTCCGCCGCATCCGTATAAATTCGCTCCGTTTCCCGGTTCGGATTCGTTTTCCCTTTTCTGAAGGTACTATCACTCAGAATGAATACATAAGGGATACCCTCTAAACCAACGTCATCCTCTTTCGTTAAAAGTTTTATCTGATGGCTGTATTTTTTATTCTGCGGCTTTGTACTTGCTGCGGTAAGATTATTCGTCTTGCCTGATGTGGTATGGTTTTCCGTGCCACCTCATTCATCAAACAAATCCGAAGTGGCAATCACCTGATTGTTCGCGCATTTACACGCCACACGGTCGCCGTTACCGACAAAGAGCGAATCCTCAGACCACCCACGCGCCGTGCCGACAATCCCGAACATCCCTTTGCACTTGTTACACCACGCCCTGTCGCCATTCAGCGCCAGTTTTTTGCCGTCTATGATCGATGACGTAGCGCTTGCCACATAGCCGTATGTCGTTTTATCTCCCAGTCTTGCCAGCCTTCGCGCCATAACTCCTTCCCTCTTAGTCCCCCTAAGCCCTTGATCACAGACAGCAGGTATTAGTCCTTCTGATAAACGCCATCAGTCCTTATGCTGCGTGTCGCACAGTACCGCCGCCTGTGCCGGATCCATTACCACCAGCGTTCCCAGCAGGTTTCCCATTTTCCGGGCAAGCGCCGCTTTGTCCGCGTGGCGGTGCGCCCGCAGGCGCAACAGCTTCAGTTGCCGCGTTTTTACCTCAAACAGCAGTTCCGATTCCCACTGCGTCAGCGTCAGCCCCTGCGCGGTGGATTTGTTCATTTCGTCGCGCATCAGCAAAAAATCGTCATGATAGCCGGGGTCTTCACCCACCGGCGAATCCTCCGTCACCGGCAGCAGCCAGCTCTGCCACTGTGCAGCCTGCTCCTGTGCGACGGCCGTCGCATCCCGGTCAGAGAAACAATTCCGGGTTAACTGTTGCAGTAACTCACTCATCTGCGTTGTCCCTGTATTCTTCTGCATCACTTATGGCTTTCCCGGTCAGAAACACCTGTCCCGGCAGGCGGTAGTTTTTCAACGCCAGCAGCGCCAACGGCCCTTTACCCTGTTCGACGCGCATCAGGTAATGCAGCGGCAGACCGTCCGGCGCTTGCCACTGCAGCATAAAGCTGCTGCTGTCCAGCTGTGTGACCTGCGCCTGTTCCAGCAGACGAATAAAGCTCCAGCTTCCCCGGAAGTCGGCCAGAATACGTTCCATATTCTGCGTACTGGTCCAGCTCAGCGATGCGCCGGGCTGCCACTGCTCATCCGGCCAGCTGAAACGCTGCCAGCGTTCTTTCTGGTTGAAATATTCCAGTTGCTGGCCGTCAATCACCAGATGCGTTTTCATCACGTCACGTGCCGGTTTTGCCATCAGTTCAAAATGTACCCCGGCATCGCCGCTGGCAAAGGCTGTGTCGGCCACATCGCGCAGGCGATTCAGGGCGCGTAAAAACGCCGGGTTGACCGTCAGTCCCTGCGTGTTCATGGTGTCAGCCACCCAATAACGACCTTCGCGTTCCAGAACGCCTGCAAGGTTGGTAGCGATAAACTGACTTATACGTCCGTCATCGCGCAGATATTTAGCCAGCAGGGGGAGAGAGGCGTCGTTCGGAGTGTCCTTAAACGGATAACGCCCGGCGAAATCCTGATTCCAGTGGCTGACAATGGCCCGCTGCCACTGCCGGTTCAGACTGTCCGCTGCGGGCGTCAGCACCTGCCGCCACGCCTGCTCCACCGGACGAACAAACAGCGACTGGCCGAAGCCGCTCCATTCCTCGCCCAGACTGGCGGCTATCAGACGGCCATAATCTCGGGTATCGGTGAGGTCGACGGTTTTGCCCTGCAATACCGTCTGCGCCAGCTGCTGCGTCATCTCCTGCGGGTCCGGGGCGTTGGTGACCTGTTGCAGCTTGAGGCGCACGCGGGTCACGCGGGTGAGGTAAGTTTGCAGACTGAGCTGGCTGTCGCCAGTGCCTCCGGCTTTATCACCGGTCAGCCGCAGCAGCGGGGCAAAGGTTTTGTCCATCGGTCCCGTTGGTGCTTCTTCTTCACGGGCGGCACGGGTGTTCTGCGGTGTTTTTTCTTTACCGTTAAACAACTCTTTTGCTGATTGTGTCAGCGAGTCTGACAGACTACGGCTTTCCCTTCCTGCCGCCGCCTGCCATGCCACCGTATCCGTGAGCGCAATCAGCGGCGACTGGCGGGCATCGGCCATCAGCGTCAGTTGGTCCAGCACGCCGGACAGCGAGTCCTCTTTCTTCCAGCGAATGCTATTGAGGAATGTCAGCCAGCTTCCGGCGAAGTCGGTGAAGTAACGTTCCGTCAGGCGGGTACGCAGGGCTTCCGGCGAAATATCGGCGGAAGCGTCCTGTTGACGGTCGCTGAGTACCCAGTCGATTTCCTCACGTCGGGCCGTCACCACCTGCTCTATGGCCTCCTTAACCTGACCTTCCCATGCCTGGCGGGTGAACATTCCCGGCACCGTTTGCTCAGTACCAAACAACGAGCCGGCCTGCGCGTCGCCGGTCATATCCGCCAGCGTCATATCGGCGTAGTTGCGGGAGACCTGTTTCAGGACGTTCTGATAGAGGGTATTTTCCGCATTGCGCACCCCAATCTGGCGCAGCAGAATTTTGCGTACCGCGCCGACCAGTTCCGGCTGCGGGGCGATTTTCCACTGTGGATGCTCCGGCAGATTCGCCATCCAGAAGGTCAGCAGCGACGGCAGCACGCTTTGCCGGGTACCTTCCGTTACATCTGCATAGCGCAGGTTATCTGCCATCAGCGTGGTACTGAAAAAGGCGGCGTCGGCTTTTTCGGGACGGGACGTCATCAGCAGCGCCTTCAGTTGCTTATAACGCAGTTCTCCCGTTGCGGTGCGTTGCGGACTGTTCGGAGACAGGGCGACAAAGGCGTTCAGTTGCTGCTGCAGGTGGGCGACCGCTACATCGCGTACCAGTCGGTTTGCCGCCTGCGCATAGCCGGGGAACGCCGTGTTCAGCAACTGAGCATTACGCTCCAGACCGAAACGCTGATACCACGGCGTACCGTGGCGGATACGATACTGCAGACGCTCGAGCTCGCCCTGCAAGGTGTGCAGCGCAACCAGTTGCTCTGCCAGCGGCAGTCGGGTATTGATGGCCCGCGCTGTGTGCGTCCCGGTTTCCTGAATCAGGGCGCGGTTGGCAAAGAACGAGGTCATCATTCCGGTCCACCATATCGCCAGCACGCAGAAGCAGGCCATCAGCGCGGTGCGCAGCCACGGAAAGCCCACGGTGCGGCCTTTTGCATTGTCGCCAGTAACGCCCGCCCACACCAGCGATGACAGCCACGCGTGGGGAGCCGCTTCCGGCACGGCGGCCAGTGGAGGGCTGAACATCAGGCCGCGCAGGTGCAGAGAAGGGAATGCGCCGCCTGCCAGCAAGGGCTTCAGGACGGTTTGCCAGTGAGCGATGCCGCGCTCTGTAAGTGTGTGGGCAAGACGCAACAGAAAATCGTGCCGGTTATTGGTCAGCAACTGCGACATTCCCTGTTCCGTCAGTTGCGGGGTCTGTGCTTCCAGTTGTGTAGCCAGTTGTTCCGGTGTGCTTCGCTCCGGCAGCAGGCAGCCGACGCTTTGTAGTGTGCGCCCGGCCTGATAACCTCCGTCATCACAGACCTGCCACAGATACAGCGGAGCCTGAAAGCCAAGCAATTTTCCACCATTACCCAGTTCGCGCCAGCCCTTATCCAGTTGCGCCGTCTGGCAACTCTGTTTCTCCGTCAGCGGCCAGATAATACCGTCCAGCGGGCGGAAGCGGCGCAGTTTTTTCAGGGAGGCCAGCAGGGTGGTATCCGGCTCTGCCGACGCCTTGCCGCCATATATCAACACCGTATGGTCGCCTTCCTGCCAGCGCTGCTCTGTCAGCCCCGGCGCGATGGCTTCCACCTGCTCAGGCTCGCCCGTCACCAGCAGCAGACGGACCTGACGCTGCCAGAACAGACCGTAACGGTCGCGAAGATGAAAAAATAGTTCAGAATACAAAGATGTTCTTTGCCCAGGTTCATAACGAATTTCTTTTTCCGGGTATTCCCCCTGTTCCTCTGACTGCCGCCGTTCCCTGCGAACCCTGTATAAACGGGAAAAATACCAGGATGCCCGCAGAAAAATAAACGACATTATGCCAGCCAGCCATATATAAAACTTATTTTTATCCCCGGTTAATCCAAAAAGATCACCAAAACGCCAGATAATAAAACCCAATACAGCCGCAAAAAGCAGGAGCAGCAATACGTCTGCAATAATCGTTAACTTATTGTTTGCAGATTTCATGAAGCCTCCACCGGGTGGACAGTAGTAATTATCCAGTCGTCTTCATATCTGGCCATCATCAGATAATCTGATTTTTGATAAGACGCCGCCGAGACTGCTAACGCCGCAGTTAACCAGACCGAATTCAATCCGGGTAGACCACTGAGGCTTTCCATTACGTGGATATTATCAACTTGTAATTTCCCTTCTTTTTCGTTGAAGCATTGAAGAATACTGCCGCTGACGGGTAACAGACCAGCGCAGTCCCCTGTCAGTCCTGTGGCATTTCTGGCTATTTTTTGCGTATCAATAAAAATATCCAGATCTTTATCAAAACGATCGGCTACCACAACCATCGGACGAAAAATTCTGGCTTTTTCATCCAGTTGATATTTTTTTACTACATCATCTGCTGCGAATAAAAAGGAAACGATGCCATCTGAATAATTTTCTTTGCCGTTAAGCTGTAAAACCAGAACAATATATATTTTTTCTTCTGTCACTTTCAGCCAGGCGTCAAGTTGTTCAAATAAAAGAGAAGGAACAAGACGGACAGATCCGGACGGCAACATGATGTTCATCTCCTCCAGCACTCTGGAAAAATCAGCCTCCATACGGGTATATTCTCTTTCATTACAGTCCGTAAGGATAATAAACTCTTTTGCAATCCGAACGGGAAGATTAAAAATATCATTTTCATCAATAAGAAGAGTAAAGAAAGAAAACCAGTCATTAGTTTCCCATCTAAAATAATCAATCCTCACGGCTAGACCATACATTACCTCTGACTGATTATCTGATAGTGACGATCCATCCACTTCACCGGGAAGGAAAAGTTTACTGCCTAGTACAGAGACATAACGGCCTCCCCATTTTTCCCATTCTGTGTTGATATTATTGATGTTATGCATTATTACCGTATAATTTTGCATGGCTCTGGCATAAAAATATATTTGTAAACAGAAGAGGAAAAGACACAGGGTTAGAGGAGAAAACAAGATTAATAAAGTAACATTATCTCTAATGATTTCATCACGAAAGAGATAAAAGAGTAGCAATAAAAACGCACTAAGAATAAGGAAGGTGAGAAGCCATTTATAAAGAGGTATTTTCAGTGGCCTATCTGGCTCTTCAATATGTTTTCTTTTCCATGCCATAAAGTTTATCCATTTAATAAAAATAAGTCATCAATCGGTGGAAGGTATTAGCAGTGAGCTATTTAAGAATGTAAATATGCTCAACTTCACCAGTCATATTTACCTTGCGATCTATAAAAACCAGTTTCCGCCCACATGTAGCTTCCATCTTTCATCATTGATAGCGCCTGAAGTATGATTTTTGAAAATGAATTCATTAAAGCCAACTTCATTCAACTCGAAATAAACAGCTTCACCACCGTTTGAACATGATTTTATCTTTATCAGGTGGCGTGATTAAACGGAAAAATACGTTACGCTAAATGTCACTGTGACACATTCCAGTTATTGAGCGCATCTGTCAGATTACAGCGCCCCGTTTTCGTCTCCATCACGTCATACATATTAAATACATAATTGCCATTCCCGGTATCTTTGACGTTTCCGATAAACGCAAAATACATCGACTGGCCTTTACTCTGATTAAACGTCTGGTACGCCTTTTCTATATTTTCTTGATTAGCATCTGCGGTTCTGACTATTTTCATTTTTAATGACGGACTGTCGCAACGGACAAAAACAATCTCCTGATTTTCTTTTTTTAACATGCCCCAGAAAATATCATTATAATCCTCGGCATATGCATTGCCTGCTAGAAAATATATAAAGAACAATCCTGTCAATAATGATTTCAGCATTACGCTTTCTCCTGTCAGAATAAAATCCTTTTATGTCCCCAGTGAGTGTAGGGGACATTATTTCTTTCCGCGTTTTTATCCCCGCCTGCCATTTCTTTCTGACGGACGTTATCCCGCTTCAGAAACCCACACCGGGCCGCCGTCGTGTCGCGCCATCAGGGACCACAAAACATGAAACTTTTCGCCTTGTTTATGCTCCTCCTCCATTGTTCTGTCTTCCCATTCCGGCATCAGTTCCCCCTGCTCCAGCGTTACCGTGACCGGTTTGTCCTCCACAAAAATCGACCATTCACCGCCGTGTGGACAGGGTTCGCCGCTGGACGCGCTTATCCGCTGCTGTTCCGTGATGTACTGTTGCTGACGTTGCGGCCAGTTGTAAAGCTCCTCCGGGGTTCCCCGCGGGAAAAAGCCTTCCAGCGGCACGTTGATAAACCGGTTTTTCACCCGCCGTATCCGTATCCAGTTGGTTTTTGTCCATGCCCCTTCCTCCCAGTAATACTCCTGCTGACCAACATCATTGACATACTGAGTTCGCACACGTCCCTGCCATGCATCAGGAATATTCTCCCTCAGATACATCAGGCGCGCCCCCGCATCAAGCAGATCCGGCAGGTACAAACCGTCAATCGTCACCGGATCGCCTTCCCGGAGATACACGCTGTGATCCAGTTCATAGAGTGGCAGTTGCATAGGTAGCGCCAGTGGACCATAAAGACTCTCTTCATAGTAATAAGTCAGCGAACCTTCGTACCAATAACCCGTCGAAGTGTCTTTTATCAGATCATCATAGAACCCCGCCCGCCAGAGTAGTTTCTGATATTGCTTCTGAGCTACATCAGGCATCCAGTTCGGGAAATAATCTATCAACCCCCGCCGATCACTACTGATATTTCCCCCAGAATGCAGTGCATTTGGATCGTTTTGCTGACGCTGTAGAAAATCATAATGTACCGACTTTAATGTACCGCGAATATTGGGCAGTACCCGCCCCCCCCAGACAGCATCAATCTGTTCATACAGCGGGCGCCGACGGATATCCAGAGGCATGCTTTTTGCCCATTCAGCCACCTGATACTCACATAACTCAACCAATGCCCGCCACGCCTCATAACGCTTCCGATAATATTCCACCGACATTGCTCGCTCTAGCAGCCAGCACTCTTGGGGGTGCAATATCGCCATATTACCTCCTTCTTTATTTATCAATCTTTCCTGTGGTTATCACTCTTCAGGCACGAAAATTTTAGTTTGCAACTGGGGAATGCCGATATACATATCCACTTCATCAGAAAAATCCCTATATCCCCACCCTGTGTGCTGACGTTTCCCCAGATAATTCAGATTCAGATCGGCCGGGTCTATCACTATCTGAATTCCCCCACCTTCCAACACTATGTCCACATTTTTACCATTATCAGTCACACTACGCGACTGTGAGGCAGCGGGACCTTCCCAGACTTTCATTGTGGTGCCTGGCGGGACGGTATACACCACATATTCGCCATTTTCATCCCACCTCTCCCATCCCGAAAACCGTCGCCGCCACTGCGATTTGCTTTTCAGAGCCATAAACTCAGCCTCACGCATCCAGCAAAAACTGTTATCACTACTGGCAGGATCCAATACACGGTACAATTTTTCATTCTGTGGCAGCTCAACATAACGCATTTGATGAAAGCTTTTTATATTATCTTCCGACAAAGCAGGCCAGCCTTCCTTATCCTTTTCCAGTCGCATCAGACTCTTCTGTTCTGCGCTCGCCTGTTTCAACCCTGGATATTTCTCAGTTACCCCCACATCCACCCAGTCCGGCTTATTATGAACCAATAACTCAGCCTCTTCTGCATCTTTAAGACGAGTCGGGCGATGCGGATTAGCGCCAGTATGCGCCTTATAATAATTATCGCCTTCCTGTCGTAGACGCGCGGCCAGCTTTTCCAGTGTCTCATTCAGCGGAGCCAGTGCCTTCTCCAGCATAGTATTGGCCTGACTACGAATAGAAACCAGTAATTTCCAGGTCGTCTCAATCGGCTGGCGAATAGATTCCGGCCCCCAAGATTTGGCTTTATCCAGCAGGCTTCCAGTGACTTCCATTAATTCATCAAATTTCGTCAACAGCACGGACACATTTAGCTGCGCAATCAGCTCTCTGACCTGCTTCTCGGCATATTGGTAGGGGTTATAAATCCTCATATATTTCATTGTGGCCTGCACTACGGTCATATCAATGAATCTGTTAAATAACGAGACAGCAGCATCAATAGCTTTTAAGGTTATCTTCCCAGCAAGAGCAGCTTTTCTTATCGAATTAAATAGCACTTTGAAAATCCCTTTAATCAGGGAACCCGCAACTGGAATAAGACCAACCAGAGTGAGGATCATTGCCACCCATGCCCAAGTGGTATCTGTTTTTTTATCGTTTCCTTCCTTTATTTTCATGCAGTTAGCAACCAGATCACGGACATCGCAAATCTGATCCACCAGAGGGATCATAGAAATAACAGTACCTGTTACTACCTGCCCGGTACTCTGGTTATCGTTAAAATCCCCCTGAATGGTTTCCCAAATCCACTGCCCGGTCGCTTCAATTTTCTTATGTATGCCAGAATACCAGCTTTCTGGTGGCGGCTGATAAAAAGCCAGCGCTCTGTCTAAATCAGTGTCTGTATCCATTATTATGCTCCCTGTCCATCCGTCCCTAATTCAGCATCTACTGAGGCAAGCAGGGACGAATAGGGATCCCAAGGTTTGTCCGGTTCCGGCTCTGGAAATTCGTATTCCACCGTTGCTGATTCGGGGGGAACATTGGTATGCAGTGCGTACCCTTTATCATCTAACATGCCCGACAATACAGCCCCTGACTCAAAAGCGATTGTGTACTTCGCGCCACCAATGGGAATACCATCCCAGTCCCGCAGATCCAGCGACAGATCGTAATTACCTTTTCCCGGCAGCACAGGCATCTCAACCGGCAACTGCGCTTTACTCATCTTCTGCACATTCGCTGATTTCAACAGGATATTCTTCGGTCCTCCTACCTCCACCCCGCCGCCGCTCAGCCTGATGTACGCCTTGCCGCATTTCAGCACAAGTTCCTTCTCTGCCTCTATCTCCACCACATCTTCCGTACTGCTTATCTTCATCCCATGGCGCGATGTCAGCCGCATTCTCTCGTTCTGAGCCTCCACTTCAACTTTTCCCTGGTTTGCGTACAGCTTTATCCCTCCCTTGCGCGCAAATACACTCACCGCGTCTCCCGCCGAGACAGTCACCTTCTCCATCGCCCCTGCATCAATATTTGTTCCCGCCATCAGCCCTATACTGCTCTCTCCCGAACCCAGTCTGACGCCCTGTGGACTTACAATCCCCACGCCTTCCGGCGCGCTCAGCACTATCCCTGCCTTTACAAGCTCCGACAGCGCGCCGTTCAGCGACGTATGCCCATCAAGATCCGCACCATGCGCCTTCGCCACCTCCGCCGCCTGTGACAGACTTTTTGCTATCGATAACGCATTTTCCAGTTGCGTTATTGCTGCCTGCATATCCAGCGCCTGCCCCTGCGCCTTTTCCTGCGCATCGGCGCTGATAAAGACACCTTTTTTCGCTCTTATCGCACCCCACATATCGGTGCGCAGTTCGAAACCCTCACCGCGCTGCTGCTTCCCAGCATCCACCAGATGTCCCAGGTTCAGCTGGCTCTTTCCGCCGTACTCTGTGCTAACCTTGATGTGCTCCTTACCCCGCTCATCGTCCAGCCGGATTTTGTTATTCGCCGGGGTGCGCAGCACGTTGCGCTTATAGTTCTGGATGGTCACATGGTCGGTGTGCGCCGAGTCGTGTTTCACCCCGGCGATATATGGCCTGTCCGGGTTGCCATCCTCAAACGCGATGCTAACCTCGGTTCCCGCCAGCAGCGGCAGGTGCAGACCGTAAGTATCTCCCGCATAGGGGCGTGACTGCCGTACCCACAGGCTCTCGAAACCCGGCTTCCACGTATCCCGGTCAAAGTCCAGGTTCACTCGATAGCGCCCGTCTTTGTCGATATGAGCGTAGACATCATTTGCCGTGGTGCTGGTCACCCGCGCCGGGAGTGTCCCTGCCATCACAGGCCTGCGGATGAGAGGAGGGCGGTAGCCGTAGCGTTCGGAATAGGGGATGGCGGTGAATGTCAGTTCGTAACTGCGGTCTCGTGCTGCGCTGGCGGTAATCCCGGTTATCAGAATGCCCTTGCGGAATACCTCTGGCGCATCATTACCCTCGACCTTTATCTCCAGCCCCGGCATCAGCAGAGAACTGGTGCTCTGTCCCTTCAGGATGGCGCGTCCGTTCAGGTAGCGTTCGTGGCGGATACGCGCATAGAATGCACCACTCTCCGGCGTCGCTTTGTCACCCGTTTTCAGAAAATTGTCAGCGTAATGATAGGCTTCACCGTAGGTGGTGTTATCCCCGCCTGTTACGTCAAACTGGCCTGTTGTCATCTCCGCCATCGCTTCACGGTAGTTGTAATCCCGCGTCGTGACGGACCTCGATACCACGCTGTAGGCCGTGTTCAGATCCCACACTGCTTCGGTTCCGCTGTCGCTCATCCCCGAAGGGTGACGCAGCGGCAGCGTCAGGCCGCGCTCATAGCCACTCTGGTCGTCGTAAAACTCGATAACCCCGATTTTCAGTCGGGCGTCGGTACTGAACCGGAACCAGATACCCACCTCCGACAGCAACCGTGAGATGAATGTCAGATCGTCTTCGTCGTACTGCATGACCTGCTCGCGTGACGGGTAGTCGCCTTTCAGGTTAAACACAAAGTCCTGACCGCGCATCTCATGCCGCTCGCGGAGTATTTTCTCCACGATTTGCGGCACCGTCTGGTTCTGATAAATCGCGTTCTGATGGCTGCGGGACAGTAGCGCCAGACGGGGCTCCAGCCGCACCTCATACCGCGCCTCGTCCCGTGAGGAAGACAATTGCTTAAATCCGGTGATCACCCCGTACAACGTACGCAGGGGAGTCTGCGTCGGTATCCCTTGCACCGGCGGGGCGGTCAGGCTGAATGCCCCGTCCTGCATCAGCACCGACTCCGGCGCAATAGACTTATCGCTGCTGGTAAACTGAATGTCATAGCGGAATGGGGCGCTTAATTGCTCCTTGCCTTCAAAGGACAGTACGTCCACGCCGCTGCTCAGGCCGCGGATTTTTAACGCGTGGTGTGAGTGGTCGAAGTTCTGTACATCCATCGTGGGCTTCCTTATTTCGTAACAAATTCCACAGAATTTCCTCTTGCGGGGCCCTGTTCAGGCACGCTACCGCCCATAGCCATGACCTCGTGCCCATCAGGTTTACATCAGGCTAAATTGTGAATAGCGGTTGCTCGGTACCGGTACCACCGATATTCAGCGAGCCGCATATCGAACCCGTGCCAAAAAAGCAGAAGGCTTCCTGCCAGCCATGGTTAGATGGCTGAAACTCCTTGTGGATTTAACTGAGATAACGCCGGTTCTGGCAGCATGTTCTGTTTCACGTCCTGACAGGCGTCAGTGCGGGGAACCAGACTGATTTCGACGCGCCGGTTAGCGGCCCTGCCTTCCGGCGTATCGTTAGTTGCCGCAGGATGGCTTTCGCCCAGCCCCTGTACGGCAAAACAGGTGGCCGGAATGTCGCTGGTCTGTAGCATCCAGTCGCGCACGGCTTCCGCGCGTCGCAGCGACAATTGCTGATTGGCTTTTTTATTGCCGGTAGTATCGGTATATCCGGTGACCACAATCAGCCAGCCCGGCCTTGCCCTGATATTTACCAGCGCGTTAATCAGCACTTTTGTCGAGCCGTCTTTCAGACGGGCCTGTCCGACGTCAAACAACGCCATGCTGTCGAGACGCACGCTCTGTACCGGTAATGCGTCTGCTACATCCCTTTTTTTCTCAGGTGGACGGTAATCGCGAATAACCCGCCATACCGGCTGGCGTAGCCGTTCGCCGGGATATAAGCCCAGACTGAGACGTAATGGCTCCCCTTCGCGAAAATAGCTATCCAGAATATTTGCATCGTCCTTCAGGACCGACAGGTGGTGGGCTTTAGCGGCGTCGTTGTCTGCCGGAACGGCATCATATTTATGTAGATCGTCGCTCACCTGCAGCAGCAGGCTGCGGTTTGCGGTTGCTGACAGACAGAGCGCAGCCACTCCTGCCACGGTGGTCATCAGCAGCGCCGCCACGCAGGCGCGGCGCACTGGCGTAAATCCTGATTGACGTGGTAACAGCGGCAGCATCATGTCCGGGAACGGCAGGGGAGATGCGCCGATCTTCGGTATCGCCTCCGGCGTCAGTCCCGTTTTTGCCGTTGTCCATGTCTGCCACAGATTGCCTTCCAGCGCAGGCAGCGCTGGCGCCTGCCCCATGCCCGCCGCCAGCGGCGGATACCCGTTCAGCTCTGGTAACACCATCTGATTGAGCCACTGCATCAGGCTTTCCATCCGCAGAAGATGGCAAAGCCGCAGGCTGCTCCCATCGGTTCCGGGCTGTGCCGCCCATGCCGTCGGAGAGCTTTCTCCGGCGGGCGTCGCCACCTGAACCTTGCCGCCGGCGCAGATAAACCACGGTAGATCATCCTCTCGCCCTGTGCCGGGCAGCCAGCTCCACAGCAGCAGCGGCACTTTTATGCCCGCCCTGCGGCGCACTGTCGCCAGACCGCCGACAAAGCGTCGCAATCGTCCCGCCAGAACAGCCATATCCAGATGAACAACCGGCACGACCGTGCAGGCCACACACAACTGAGAAGCCCATGCGGGGCGGTCAGCTAGCAGCACTTCAGCCTGCCTGATAAGTTGCTCTTCATCCGCAACGTGCAGGTACAGCCCTCCCGCGACCTGCCGCAGCGGGTTTTCTGTGAATAACGATGCTGCCGCGTCGCCGCACACCAGCACTACGGGCTGCCGATATGTTTTGGGCGGCAATCGGGACAGCCATGCGCTGTCGGCCTCAGTCTGTCTTTTTTTTCCGCGCCAGCACGCCAGCAGGCCTACTGCGATGACGATAAGCGCCACTGTCACGCCAAATTTCATCGCCGTAGAGGCCTGATTGAATCCCAGCCATAGCGCCAGCACCAGCAGCATGCTCCACAGCAAAAGCGCCTGTTTCAGCGTGTTACTCACCCGGCTCATCTTCAAGACTTGCCTGTTGGCAGCAGTTCATCCACCAGTACATTCAGCCAGCTATGCAACCCCCACCAGACGCCAACCAGCACAAGCATTAGCAGTAGCAGCCAGCAAAAAGGAGACTGCCACAGGTAATGCTGACGCCTGGTCAAAGGCACGTTCAGCACTGCCGAATCTTCTTGCACCCTGAATGGCTCAACCCTCTTGCTGAACATCGCAATGAGATGCTGCCGTTCATCAGATTCGGGGTCCTGATAGCGCCCGCGAAACCCCAGCAACAGCACGCGATGAAAACATGTCAGGACCGCCGGCGTGGGGGCTGGCTCCTGTAAAAACCGCTTCATACGCTCATACAGTAGTTCGCCCGCCTGAAGGGTATTGAAAAAATGCGACTGGAGAGGGTTTTTTAGCCAGACCATCTGGCCATCATCCATCCCGTCCCGGCTGAGAACGGTTTCGTCCAGCAGCGCGCACTGAGCGTAAGTGATATGTTCTATGTCCTGCTGGCTGAATCCGGCCGCTGTCAGACGCTCGCGTACCCCTTCCACCTGCTGCAGACAATGGCGATATAGTTCCTGTCCGTGTCTTGCAGAAGTGCCCTGACGCAGTTCCACCACCGTCAGAAAGGTGTCGCGAAGTAGTACGTCAATGTCGATTTTCCGTTCCTGTGTCATGACCGCAGTACCGCAAAAAGCTCGGGTTTCAGATCGCCCAGCGTACCCGGCGCGTAAATCATGCAGCACCCGGCATCCAGCATGGCTTTAGCCGGAGCGCTCTGCATATCCAGCGCAAAGTACTGATTCTCCAGCCGTAATGGCAATGCAGCCGGAACCTGCGTCAGCGGAACAACAGGGACACCGTTCAGCGCAACATTAACCAACAACGTAACGTCATCCGGCGCCCCGATTTTGCAGAGCCGTGGTAACTGTTGCAGAACGACGTGCGTCGGCAGCGAGGAGCGAACAGAAAGGTAAAAATCCGCCTCTTCCCGCAGGCGTGGATCGTGAAGTTCGGCTTTCCAGCGGTTGCCGGGAAGGGATTCCAGCTCGAGCGCAATCACCCGCGACGGCAGGCTGGCTTCGAGCAGTTCGCTGAGCAGGGTAAAAAGCGGCGGAAAAACGGAGGCTGGAGCATCATGGACATATGCGGGAATGGCGCTCACGTTGTGTTCAAGGGAAAAGGTCAGCAACGCGCCGGCCAGACGAGCCAGTTCGCGCCAGACGAGTTCAGGATGGATGCTCGGATACCGTAAAAAATCACTTAGAACCGGTTCAGCGCTGTTCAACGCATTGAGTAACCAGAACAGGGACACATCCGCTACCGCGAAGTCCGCCATACGCTGATTGCTTTCCCGGCGCAGGGCCATCAGACGCCGGCACTTCGCTTGTAGCTGCAACAGCAACATATCCAGTCGCTCCACCAGACCAATATGTGCGCTGAGGGCAAGCAGCGGCGGGATGTAGCTTTCATCCTGAGACCAGTTACCCTGACCATTCCGCGTCAGACGTGCAAGCGGGCAGGTGATGTAATCCTGATTGTTATCATGGGCGAAACGCAATGACAGCGCATGGCATTCAACGGCCATTTCTTCACTGTCGCTGCCATAAATATCCTGTACTTTATGCCATTCCTGACGATAACGCAGGGGTCTTTCAGTATGCTTTTCCTGTCCCAGATTACCGCCATTCGCATGTTCCAGCGGTAACGCCAGGACAACTATTGCCGTATTTTCCACCGCCAGAGTATGTAAATCACAAGCCAGAGGCAGCGCATCGGAAACTTCGGAGTCGATCAACGAGCCATCGGAAAAACGCAGGCGCAGGGTACGTAATTTTAACTTCCCTAACGCCAACGCTTCTCTGTCAAACTCGACTCTCGCCACACCCCATGGATGACGGATACCCAGCTGTGCAATGCTGTTGTTACTGTACGTTTCCCAGCGGGCCTGCTGCTGAAACTGTTGTGAGGACAGGAACGTTCCCTCAGCCCATAGTGGTCGATGAATTTTCATACTACACCACCGCCCGGTCAGGTTTTTGCTTTTGGCATTTGAGAAACCTGAGACCGTGCCAGCGTGACTTAACGTGCTGGACGTCTGGCTGATGCATAACCACATCCTCCGCAGATTTCGCCAGACAGGAAAGTGGAGTATGGATAGCTACCGTCAGATGTATTTTTTTAAACAACGACTGATAAATGCCGCCTGATCCCATCATTGTTGACATAGCCGCAGATGAAGAAATATGTTCATTTGCAGACATCAAAATTTCCCTTTTGAAACTTTTATCCGGTTTTGCCCAATGACTTTCCCAGGCGTGCAGGTTAACCCCTCTCCTGTAACGACATTCTTGTTAATTCTTCCATCGCTCCAGGTTCAGTCATGGCGTTAGTGAAGTTGTTTTGGTTTAAATTAAGGCCAATTACTGGGGCTATAGTTAATAAATGTCTGGTGGACACTACAATCCCTGGCGGAGAGAAGATGTAGAGGTAACTTCACATTCATGGCACTTCCTGTTTTCAGGCCCGGCTTTATGTTAAAGCGAGTTTCGGGAACATCGTTTAGAAATTTTTTAGCCATGTTGCTTCTCCCTGTCTAACTAACCCTTGTTTAAGTATCTGACCTTGATCCAATTTAACAGTTAAATAAAGCGTGGTGCAATGTGGTCAGTGTCTGAAAGATCGTTTTTATTACTACTATAAATAATTTGGCTCGTATCCTAAGATAGTTTTATTTATATGAAGTTTCTCAATTTATTGACCATCAAGGGCAATCTGCTTGGTTATGGCTAAGTATAAGCATAAAATACCGATAAACGATCGCGTAATAATATCGCAACGCCACTTTTTCGGAATAAATAAAAGCTTCTTTAATAAATGATATTTTTGCTGTGAATGATTTGGTGGCAAAAAGTTCGACCATCTACTGCGAGATTAGTGAAGTACAGAAGGGGAAAGGATGGAATTAATACCATAATTTAAAACAATCAGAAGAAGCTCTGGTATCAAAAATATAACATTTGCATCAATTATCATGATTTATTCAGTAATGAAAGTATGGTGCTGACTTATAATGAAAACTATCATAGATACATTATCTCAATTAAATCCTGTTTGTTGCAGTGCCCTGTCTGGCAAGATAAGCACCGAAATATAATGATTATATCAAGTCTGCTATCTTCATTCTTGTTGGCCAGGGGCCGATTACAAACGTAAAGATAACGGTAGTTCCGGGAATTTAGTCCTTTTATTGCGCAAAACTCTAAATGAGTGGATTAAGTAAGTGGCTTTTAGCCGTACACTCATTTGTCCACGCATCATCTGTGGATCTCCTGAGAGATACAGGGAAGTATAAAAAGACGTTGATAAATTGCGGTTTCTTGTATTTCAGGGGCTGTTACGGATGACATAAAGCAAACCGGCGAGGGGGCGGCAATGGCCGTTCCCGTTTTCGGCAGAGGTTTTGCCGGCGGCAGAAACAAAAAAACACCCTTGAGGGTGTTTGTAATGTTGGTTGCGGGGGCCGGATTTGAACCGACG
>NZ_GL882829.1:35916-38836 GCF_000195655.1 Klebsiella sp. MS 92-3 | reverse complement strand
CACTATCAATAAGTTGGAGTCATTACCCACTTCCCGCTGGGGATCGTCATTCCTCTGCTCGCCTGTAGCGTGCCGCTGCAGGCGGCAGAGAACATGACCGAACAATCGACGCCTGACGAGAGCGCCGCCACTGCCGAAAATCACGAGGAGACGATGGTCATAACCGCCGCCAGGCAGAACCTGCAGGCGCCGGGCGTGTCGACCATCACCGCAGAAGAGATCCGCAAACATCCCCCCGCCCGCGATGTGTCGGAGTTAATTCGTACGCAGCCCGGGGTAAACCTGACCGGCAACTCTACCAGCGGGCAGCGCGGCAACAACCGGCAAATTGATATCCGTGGCATGGGGCCCGAGAATACGTTGGTGCTGGTCGATGGTAAACCGGTGACCAGCCGTAACTCGGTGCGGTATGGCTGGCGCGGCGATCGTGACTCCCGCGGCGATACCAGTTGGGTGCCAGCGGAGATGATCGATCATATCGATGTGATCCGCGGCCCGGCGGCGGCGCGCTATGGTAATGGCGCGATGGGTGGGGTCGTCAACATCGTGACCAAACCGACCACACCAGAATGGCACGGGTCGTGGAATACCTATATGAACGCTCCGCAGCACCGTAAAGAAGGGGCGACGAAACGTACTAACTTTAGCCTCAATGGTCCGCTGTCGGACAGTGTCAGCTTCAATCTCTGGGGTAATCTGAGTAAAACCCAGGCCGATGCGCAGGATATTAACGCCGGGCATGAAGCGGAACGTACCGGTTCCTACGCCGGTTCTTATCCCGCCGGACGTGAAGGGGTGGTGAACAAAGATATTCACAGTAAGCTGCGCTGGGAGTTTGCCCCGATGCAGGCCCTGGAGTTTGAGGCCGGTTACAGCCGCCAGGGTAATCTCTATGCCGGCGACACACAAAACACCAATACCAGTACGCTGGTGAAGAGTATGTACGGGAAAGAGACCAACCGTCTCTACCGGCAAACTTACGGCGTAACATGGACCGGCGGCTGGGATAATGGCGTGACCAGCAACAGCTATGCCCAGTACGAACACACCCGTAACTCGCGAATGGATGAAGGGCTGGCGGGCGGTACGGAAGGGATCTTCTCCAGTAGCGAGTTTTCAGATATCGATCTGGCCGATGTCCTGCTACATAGTGAAGTGAATATTCCGTTTACGCTGGGGGTCGATCAGAATCTGACGCTGGGGACAGAATGGAATCAGCAGCGGATGAAAGATGGCGTATCGACAACCCAGGCGCTCTCTTACGGCACTATCGATGGCGTATCGGCTACCGGTCGTAGCCCGTACTCCAGCGCCGAGATCTTCTCGCTGTTTACCGAAGATAATATGGCGCTAACGGACAGCACCATGCTGACACCCGCTCTGCGCTTCGATCACCACAGCATCGTCGGCAATAACTGGAGCCCCTCACTGAACCTGTCTCAGGAGCTGACGGACGACTGGACGCTGAAGCTGGGCATTGCCCGCGCTTACAAGGCGCCTAACCTCTACCAGTTGAACCCGAACTATATTCTCTACAGCAACGGTCAAGGCTGTTACGCCAGTAGTTCCGCCTGCTATCTGATGGGGAATAGCGATCTGAAAGCGGAGACCAGCGTTAATAAAGAGATTGGTCTTGAGTACAAGCATGATGGCTATCAGGCGGGGATCACCTGGTTCCGTAACGACTATCACAATAAGATTGAGTCAGGGTATGCGGCGGTGGGTACCGCCAGCAACGGCACCACCAATATCTATCAGTGGGAAAACGTACCAAAGGCGTTAGTGGAAGGCCTGGAAGGAACGCTGAATCTGCCGGTGGGGGAGGCGGTTAACTGGAGCAATAACCTGACCTGGATGCTGCAGAGCAAGAATAAGACGACCGGCGACCGGCTGTCAGTGATCCCGCAGTTTACCCTGAACTCGACCCTAAGCTGGCAGGTTCGTGAAGATCTCTCCCTGCAGAGCACCTTTACCTGGTATGGCCGACAGAAACCAAAACGCTTCAATTATAAGGGCGAGGCGGTCAGCGGCAGCGAACTAAACGAAGTCAGCCCATACAGCATTGTCGGCCTCAGTGCGACCTGGGATGTGAACAAAAATCTGAGCTTCACCAGCGGGATAGATAACCTGTTTGATATCCGCCACTACCGGGCAGGGAATGCGCAAACGACCGGCAACGCGACGACGGGAGCTTATCTGTATGGCGCGGGTGCCGAGACCTATAACGAATCGGGGCGGACCTTCTTTATGAGCGTTAATACTCATTTCTGATGATCCTGATGAGGAGTAAACCGGGTGCAACGCGACCCGGTTTTTTTATTTCAGATGAGAGCGGAGGAGGCGGTTATAAATCGTGACAAAATCTTCACGCCCTCTACATTATTAGCTCAACATATCCTTTTATACTGATTTCCGTCGCGCAAGGTCGTTGATCCCGACCGGGTTCGATAATAGCATCCTGCTATTTCCCTTCTGTAATATCCCCTGTCCCCCTTCCATTCCCAACCGCAGCGATGCGGAGGAGGGGGACCTCCTTATTTTTGCCGCGTGATCTGATAGCGATACTGAGTGGGCGTGAGCGCATGATATTTTTTGAAGGTACGATTAAACGCACTGAGATCGTCATAACCGACCATCATACAAATATCGACGATTCGGTAACCAGGCGTCGTCAGCAATAAACGGCGACACAGCGACATGCGCTGCTGGCGGATATATTCCATTGGCGAACGATCAAAATAATGACGGAAGAGCCGAAACAAATGCCAGGGGGAATAACCAGAGATATCGCTCAGATCGTCGACGGTCAGTTTCTTATCCAGATTATTATCGATCCACAAGAGCAGGTCGCTTAATACCGATTGCTGGAGCGTTTTGCTACGCATAATTGCGGCCAATCCCATAACGCAGGGGGCCCCCC
>NZ_GL882829.1:30039-35777 GCF_000195655.1 Klebsiella sp. MS 92-3 | reverse complement strand
CCCCTGGGGTTTATTGAACAGTGAGTGTGCCGTGGCGAACCTGATAATTTTTTTGATTATCAGGGCCAATATAGTCGCTGGCGGGTTTTGCCAGCTGCAGATGACCAAAGGCGGTTGTTTGCTCTGCATGATAATTTTCGCCGTCATTCACGTCGCCGCGCCCGTTATAACGGGCAATGGCCGGGAAGGGATACACCGGACGAGTCGCGATAACAGCTGGAGCGGCGTCAGCGTAAGGCTGACTGACTTTCTGCACGCCGTGAAACTGCGTTTGCGCATCTGGTTTTTCTGTCATCGGCGGCAGGTCGGCAGCGGCTGTTGCCCGTTTGCCGGCCATGATCTCCTGCGGCGCGATGCCTTCCTCGGTCCAGCGCATCAGCGGGGTAAGGAGATCAATTTGATCGTAACCTTCGCCATTACCGCAATGGGCTACCCCAGGCAGCAGGAATAACCGCAGGAAGGTATCCGTTGCGGCATGGCCCATCTCTGCTTCTACGCCGCGATAATAGGCGATAGAAAAGGCCGGACTGACGGAGTCATCGGCCAGACCGTGCCAGAGGATAAGCTTGCCGCCGCGCTGTTGATAGGCATGAAGATTGGTATTTGCCGCGTTATAGAGCGGCGCCAGTTGGGCGACGGCGTCAAAATTCTGCTGGTTAAGCGGGAAATCCCGCATCGATTGGATCTTCTGTTTTTCTCCTGGCAGGAGCACGGATTGCAGAGCCGGTAGTACCATCATTTCCGACATTGAGTGGCCGGTCGGCGTCTCGGGCACCGGCCAGCGTAGCTCGGAACCCAGCGGCAGACCGCCCGCGACGAACTGGGCGCCGTGGCTGTCGTAAGCGCCGCGGTAGAGCTTTTTCACCACCTCGATCTCTTCCTGCGTCAGGCAGGTAGAACGGTCCCGAGCATCGGCAGGACAGCGGGGGAGCCATGACTCAGAGAACTGACAGGCATACGGATTTTGCAGGATACCATCCTGCACGCCGGAAAGCGTCGGGCAGTGAGCCAGCACGGCCTGGTGAATCAGAGGAAGGCGATTTTTCAGCAGGATAGCGGTACCGTCCGGGCGCTGATTGGCGGCCACATTCCAGCCGTGGAAGAAGGAGTTCTGAAACTGGAAAAAGGCCGCTGGCGCGCCAGCGCTGATACCGTCAAAATCCTGCGGAAAGCGCTGCGCTTCCATCAATGCTTCGCGACCGCCGTCTGAGCAGCCCATAAAGTAGGCATACTTTGGCGGCTGGCGGTAAAGCGTCTGCATCACCGCTTTGGCCAGCACGGCGGTCAGGTGGTTGGCGCGCCAGGCAAAATCGATGCGCTTTTGCGGATCTTCGGCCCATGACGCATCCATCATACTGCCATGGTGCCCCATATCGGTTGCTGCCACCACAAACTCGCCGTTCATTGCCGGCAGGCAGCCGCTGGCATTCGACAGACTCAGGTTAATACTCCCGCACAGTCCGCCACAGCCGACCTGCAAAAAACGTTGACTCCAGCGTTGGGTCGGCAGGGCAATCTGCACGCCAATCTCAGGGGCGATAGTGGCGCTCACCTTGCACCAGCTTCCCTGCGCGGAGGTCTGCATTTCAGTGTGGTTGATAGTGACCTTTGCGCCAACGGCTGCGCTGAAGTCGGTAGTGCTTAGCGCATCGCATGTCAGCGCGGGAAGAACGATCGGCAGACTGGCGACAGCCTGCGTGGGTGAAGCGAACGATAACCCGAAGAGGGCGCAGAGGATGATGGGCAAGATTGTCTTGAGTAAGCGTGTCATACGCAGTTCCCTGTGGCTGATGATGGGAGGCGGCAGGATGGCGAAACCTATGCCTCACCTTCCCTGGCGAGGCGCCACTGCTTGGCTATTGTAGATAACGATAGACTTTCCTTGATGCCTTGATAAGGCGACCCTACTGTATTCTGCTATTTTGAGGAAAATATGGAGATGTTTGCCAACGGCGTCTGGCGGTGAATTCGGGGTAGAATGTTGTGATATCAGTTGCATAATTTATTCAATTTCTCTTCATTAAATCTGCTGGGTTGCAGGTTATTTTTCTCCCTGTTCCTGGTGATCCCAGAGAGCATCATTCCTAACGAGATCCTTCCCCCTTTCCATTAATAAGAAAGGGGGCTTTTTATTAATAAAACGTTCAGGCAAATCTAAATATAGTACTGGTGTTGGCCATTAGAACCATGCGCTTCAGAAAAAGTTCCATCATTAAATATATTTTTAAAGATGCTTTAACATCCATTTTTTCTCCATTTTGTCGCCATAATTGCATGTAATTCTGCGCCTCGCTCAGGTTATTTTCTGTCGCATATTTTAGAGATGCATCCTGAACAAATAAGCTCAACGCCAGCAGGACACTGCTATTGCTCATTATCTCGTAGACGACACATTCATGTTAAAAAAGACTCATATCATCAGCGGATTATTGATCGCCCCTTTAACGTTATATGCCGCAACATCATATCAAGTTGATGATATCCGTTTTGAAGGGCTACAGCGCGTGACCGTCGGGGCGGCGCTATTAAGTATGCCATTGCACGCGGGAGATGCGGTGACGCCAGAAGATGTCAGCGAGGCAGTGCGCGCGCTGTATGCGAGCGGCAATTTCGAAAATGTGCAGATCCTGCGCGATGGGAAAACGCTGGTGGTGCAGGTTAAGGAACGGCCCACTATTGCCAGCGTCAGTTTTTCCGGGAATAAGGCAGTGAAGGATGATGCGCTAAAGGAAAATCTCACCGCGTCCGGTATTTCTGCAGGTAGCGCACTGGACAGAAATTCGCTTAGCGAAATAGAAAAGGGGTTACAGGATTTCTATTACAGCGCGGGGAAATACAGTGCGCAGGTTCACGCGGTGGTGACCCCGTTACCGCGTAATCGCGTTGACTTAACGTTCGTTTTTCAGGAAGGCATCTCGGCGAAAATCGCACAAATAAACATTATCGGTAATCAGGCGTTTCGGGAAGAGACGCTCCTGGACCAGCTTCAGCTACGTGATAATGTGCCGTGGTGGAACGTGGTAGCCGATAAAAAATACCAGAAGCAGAAGCTGGAAGCCGATCTGGAAACGCTGCGCAGTTTTTATCTCGATCGCGGCTATGCGCGCTTTGCTATCGAGTCCACGCAGGTCAGTATGACGCCAGATAAAAAATCCCTGTATATCACTATCGCCCTCAATGAAGGCGAACGTTATCGGGTCGACCGAACTCAGGTGACAGGCGATCTGGCTCAGCATGGGCCGGAGATCGAGGCGCTTGCCCAGCCGCTGGCGGGGGCATGGTATAGCGGGGCGCAAGTCACCACGGTTGAAAATGAGATCAAAAAGCACTTTGGTAAGTATGGTTATGCCTGGCCGCAGGTGACGTCCACGCCGGAAATCGATGATGCGCATCACCGCGTGGTGCTGCATATTCAGGTCAACGCGGGCCGCCGCTACTCGGTACGCCAGATCCGCTTTTCCGGTAACGACACCTCCCGGGACGCGGTGCTGCGTCGTGAAATGCGCCAAATGGAAGGGGCGTGGCTCAACAACGAAAAAGTCGATCAAGGGAAGGTACGTCTTGATCGAACGGGTTTTTTTGAGAACGTTGAACAGCAGATCGTTCCGGTCAATGGAACGGCGGATCAGGTCGATGTGGTCTACAAGGTGAAGGAGCGCAACACCGGCTCATTCAATGTGGGCCTGGGATTTGGTACGGACAGCGGCGTGAGCTATCAGCTTGGCGTGACGCAGGATAACTGGCTGGGAACGGGTAATAGCGTTAGCTTCAACGGGACGCGCAACAGCTACCAGTCTTATCTTGAACTGGGGGCGACGAACCCGTGGTTTACCGTAGATGGCATCAGCCTGGGCGGAAAGATTTTTTATAACAGCTATGATGCTTCTGATGCGGATGCCGGGAGCTATAACCAGCAGAGCTATGGTTTAGGTAGTACGCTAGGGTTTCCCATTAGCGAAAATAACTCCCTGAACCTGGGACTGGATTATGTCCATAATCGCCTGACCAATATGGATCCGGAGCTGACGACCTGGCGCTACCTCAGCTCTCGGGGAATCGAGCCCAGCGTGGTGACGAAAGATGGCGACAGCGGCGCAAAATATAGCGCCAACGATTATTTTGTGAGTCTTGGATGGGGCTACAACGATCTCGATCGCGGCTTCTTCCCGCGTGCGGGAAACAAGAGCAGCCTGAGCGGTAAAGTGACGCTCCCCGGTTCGGATAATAGCTACTACAAACTCTCTTTTGACACCGCCCAGTATCTGCCGCTGAGCGAGAACAAGCGCTGGGTCTGGATGGAACGCCTGCGCGCAGGCTATGCCGGCGGGTTAGACGGCAAAAGTGTGCCGTTCTACGATAACTTTTACGCTGGCGGTTCGTCGTCAGTGCGCGGATTTTCTTCTAACACCATTGGGCCTAAAGCGGCCTATTACCGCTGTAACGGTAGCGAAAGCAGCTATAGCGCCTGCCCGCTGGACGCCTCGTCTGATGCGGTCGGCGGGAATGCCATGGCGGTGCTGAACAGCGAATTTATCATTCCAACCCCCTTTGTGAATGATAAGTACGCCGATAGTCTGCGAACCTCGCTGTTTGTTGACGCGGGGACGGTCTGGAGTACATCCTGGCACAACACCGCGCAGACGCTGGCGGCAGGGATCCCTGACTACGGCGATCCGAGTCATATTCGTCTCTCCGCGGGGATTGCCGTGCAGTGGATGTCTCCCCTCGGTCCACTGGTCTTCTCCTGGGCAGAGCCGTTTAAAAAGTACGATGGTGATAAAGCAGAACAGTTTCAGTTTAATATCGGCAAAACCTGGTAGGGCTCCAACGGGGCCTGATAGACCGGCGTGGCTATATTCTGTGGACTGTCCTCCGACATAGCGATTGAGCAGAATATACTCAACCGCTATGTCGATATTATCGCTAAGGAATACGATCTGGCGGGACACCCGCGACATTTACCCGAGCGCGGTCTGAGGGCCTCGCGGACCTGGTGGCGTACGACGAGGTAACCGCGCAATAAATAGCTGCCTGCTACTATCCTCTCTTCTTGCCAAACCGCGGGTAATACTCAGTGCTGCATCATCTAATACCAATGACTGAGGCCTCATCCAGAGGGACTAAGACGTATTGTAAATTAAGTTTATATTATCTTATTTTTTATTATATTTTCTTTTTTAAGGGTAATTTGGCTGTTTTTCATCAGGCCTAACCATAAATTTAGAGAGGGAAATGAAACGTTACTAATAATGGAGTATGTCGTTAGGAATTGTCTTAAATCACATAATTGCCAGGGGCGCTTGCGATTTATAACAATGAATGCTATCACTATATATTGCAATAATTTGTAGCATCTTTATAAGGAAGGAATATGAAATGGACTATTCTTAATACCCTGATCTGCCCGCAATCTGGTATCGCCTTCTCGGCTATATCCAGTCTGCGTTTCTTGAAATTTATCATGTGGTACGAGGCTGATGTAATCCTGTTGCCCGGTGAGTCGATAAGACTCTATTCCTCGAGAGTTTTAATTAATGACCAGTATCATTCATTAAAAATCTATAATATTACGGTGTACGACGAGGCGCAGTGGGAAAAATTACGTGAGCGACCATCGTGCCCTTACCATGCCGGTGGCGAGCGGTCTGACTCCTGTTTTTACCAGTCCTTTTGCACGATTAAGCGTTGCCCGAATAATATTCCCCGCAGTGAACCCTGGCGTTAGCCAGTCCACACCC
>NZ_GL882829.1:28499-29937 GCF_000195655.1 Klebsiella sp. MS 92-3 | reverse complement strand
GTCAGACACCGGCGGCGTGACGTCATTTCGCCAGCAGGGCGGCCAGTCGAGGCTGGACGCTTGCGCAGCCGGCCAGCACGAGGTTGCCTCGCCGCAGGCCCGCATTGGCGAGAAACGCATTGCACGTTCCGCCCGCCTCCTCAATCAATAGCATGCCTGCCAGCGCATCCCAGCTGTTCATATGCGCTTCATAATAGGCGTGGAGCTGACCGGCGGCGACATGCGCCAGCATCAGGGCGCCCGCGCCAAAACGGCGATACTCCAGACCGGCGTCGAGCAGCGTGTCGATGGCCCGGGCGTAGTCGCTGGCCGGGGCCCGGCTGGAGCGCCCCATGCCGATCACCACCGCATCGGGCTCCGGCTCGCGTAGCGTCAGGCGCCGACCGTTGAGATACGCGCCTTCGCCGCGGGCGGCGAAGAAAAATTCATCGCGATCGGGGGCGTAAATGATGCCGAGCGACAGCTCGCCCTGGCACACTCGCGCCAGTGAGATGCACCAGTAATCCATGCCGAGAATAAAGTTGGTGGTGCCATCGACAGGATCCAGCACCCAGACGGTCTGGTCGTCGCCTTCAAAACCGCTCTCCTCGCCGAGGAAACCCTCCTCGGGAAAGTGGGCCTGCAGCCAGCCTTTAATCTCTTGTTCTACCGCGAGATCCGCCTGCGACACAAAGTCCTGGCGCGCTTTTTTATCGACCTGCAATCCCGCATCGCGCAGCGCCTGGGCGTGGGCGCCTGCCTGGCGAATCAAGGCGCATAATGACTCTCGTTGTGCTTCCGTCATAGTCCTGCTCTCAGATAACAAAGGGCGACGTGCGCCGGTGAATTAAGGTTACCTCCACCCAGGTGGTGCGTGAAGGTTGCGAAGGGTCGGCGGCGCGCTCCAGAAGCCGGGCGAGCGCCTGGCGGGCGATCGCCGCCACATCCTGATGTAGCGTGGTGAGCTGATAGCTATATTGCGCGGTCGTCGGCGTGTTATCAAAACCAATCAGCTGAAAATCCGCCGGAGCCTCTCTGCCGCGCTGGCGCATTCCATCGAGAAAGCCACAGGCAAGCTGGGCGTTGGCGCAGAAGATCCCCTCCAGCGCCTCGTCGGCGAGCGCCGCAGCCTGTAACCCGCCCGCGTAACCTTCTTGCTGACAGGCGAGGATCACCAGGTGGCGTTCGACGTCCACTCCGCGCGTTTGCAGCGCCCGGCCGAACGCTTCCCCGCGCATGCGGCCGGCCCAGGTGGAAGGATGGTGGTTGAGCCAGCCAAAGCGCTGACAGCCGCTGCGCAGCAGTTGGTCGGCGGCCAGTTCGGCGCCGGCGGCGTTGTCAGAACAAACGTAATCCACGCCGGGGATCGTCGGCTGTCGATTAATGCCCACGACCGGAATATGCTGCTGGACGCACTCGTTCACCAGCGCCCCCCCCCCCGCGGCGGGGGGGGGGGGGG
>NZ_GL882829.1:27354-28442 GCF_000195655.1 Klebsiella sp. MS 92-3 | reverse complement strand
CCCCCCCGCCCCCCGCCCCCCCGGGGGGGGGGCCGGAGGTGACGATAACGCCGGAGACGCGAAACTGAGCGAAACGGCGTAAGGTCTGCGCCAGATCCTGCTCGCTGTGGATCTCGCTCACCAGCGCCTGAAAGCCCTGGCGCTGGATCTCGTTAAGCAGCGCATCAAGCAGGGTACTGCGAAAAGGATCGCTGATGCGCGAGACGATCACGCCGATTAAGTGGCTGCGCTGGCGGTTCAGCCCCTGGGCGAGGAAGTTAACCTGATACCCCAGCTCTTCGGCGGCGCGCAGTACCCGCGCCCGGGCGTCGGGAGAGATGCTGCCGTTGTTGCTCAACGCCCGGGACACCACTGCCCGGGAGACGCCCGCTCGCCGGGCAACATCCTGGGCGGTGACGCTGGGTTTGCGTGGGTTCATAGGAGGTACGTCTCGTCAGTGGGCGTGGGACGCGGCAGCGTTAAGGTGAGTCCATCCCGGGAAACGAATAAGCCCGGCCACGGCTGACAGGCCTGCTTTAGCGCCGACAGAGAAGCATCCTCGCAGTGATAGAGCCCCATCGCCGGGAGCTGCAGCGTTCTGAACAGCATCAGGCAGGAGGGGAAATCGCCATGCGAGGCGTCATCGTCCAGGGCTGCTACCGAGGCGCACTCCTGAAACGCCAGCTCGGCGCCGGCCATCAGGGCTATCGAGTCGGCGGTCGGTCGGCCATCGCCGCTGTAAAACAGCGTCTGCCCGGCAATGGTGATGCGGATGGCGCGATTACTCAGCTCATGCTGGGTGGGGGCAGTGCGGATCTGCCAGTCCTGCCACGTCCAGGCTTCGCGGCATTCCTGCCAGTCGATGGTGAAACCAAGGTCCGCCTGCGGCCAGTTCGCCAGCGCGGCCAGCTGCATGAGCACCGGCTGCTGCGCCGGCTGGCAGTAGATAATGACTGGCTTCTGACGGGAATAACTTTTCCAGTGGTTCAGTAGCGCCGTCAGGCCGGTGCAGTGGTCCGGGTGAACGTGGGTGAAGTAGATCGCGTCGATATCGTTGACCTCGCCGCCCCCCCGCCCCCGGCCCGGCGGGGGGGGGGGGGGGGGGGGGG
>NZ_GL882829.1:16966-27255 GCF_000195655.1 Klebsiella sp. MS 92-3 | reverse complement strand
CGCCGCGCTGCCAGAGCGCGCGGGGAACGGTGGGGCCGCAGTCGATTAACCACTGTTTGTTGTCCGCATCGATCACCCGCAGCGCGGAGGTATTTTGCGTGCAGGAAAAGGCGCTCCCGCAGCCAAGCACATCTATTTTCATTTACCCTCGCCAAAATTTTTTGCCGCTTAATTAAATTGTCATAAATACCCGACAAAGTAGGCCCACATCATGTCGAGTCAACGTTGCATTTTTTTTACAGCCAAATGAACACGTGTTCACCTTGCTAAAAAAAATGCCGCAGCAGCGCTTTCAGGTAGCGAATATGAGTTATTTACAGATCTCCGGCCTTAAAATTAGTTATGGCGATAAGGTGGTTTTACATAATATCGATCTGGCGGTAGAGCAGGGAGAGATGATTGCTCTACTGGGCCCGTCGGGATGCGGAAAAACCACGCTGCTGAACGCCCTCTGCGGCTTTATTCCGGTGCAAAGCGGCGAGGTGGCTATTGCCAGCCGAACGATCACTCATCTTGCGCCGGAGCAGCGCAATATCACCATGGTATTTCAAAGCTACGCCCTGTGGCCGCACCTGACGGTAGCGCGCAATATCGGCTATGGCCTGAAGCTGCGCAAATGGCGGGGGGCGGATATCGCGCGGCGGGTGGCGGAGCTGCTGCGAATAGTCAATCTCGAAGGGCTTGGCGAGGTGAAAGTGACCGAACTGTCGGGCGGCCAGCGGCAGCGGGTGGCGCTGGCGAGAGCCCTGGCCATAGAGCCCCAGGTGCTGGTGTTGGATGAGCCGTTATCTAATCTGGATGCCAAAGTGCGCCTGAATGTGCGCCATGAAATTAAATCTCTGCAAAAGAGACTGGGGTTCACGTCATTAATTGTCACCCACGATCAGCAGGAAGCCTTAGTGATGGCGGACCGCATTGCGGTATTAAATCAGGGGCGTATTGAACAAACCGGCACGCCGGAAGAAATATATCAACGCCCCGCGACGCCCTTCGTCGCTGATTTTATGGGGGCCGATAATAAAATAATTTCCGGTGAATTATCCGCTGCCGCAATATCCGGTTTATCTGCCGCTCAGCAGGGTGACAACGTTATTTATTTTCGCAGCGCCGATGCCGCGCTCGCTGAATTAACGCAGCCTGCGCCGCAGGAGGGGCTGGCTCTGGAAGGCGTGGTGGAGCAAAGCGCGTTTCTGGGCAATCTGTATCGTCACAGCGTGCGCTGCCATGACCGCCTGCTGCTGGCGGATGCCGCGCAGTGCTGGCCGACAAAAAGCCGCGTTCGGCTCCATGTGCCAACGCCGGCCCTGCATATTTTTCCTTTACCACTATCACAGTGATATCAGCGTGTTCATTCTGGGGACAATCCATGTTGACTAAGACGAAAGCAGCGATCGTAACGACCCTCTTCCTGAGCCTTGGCGCACAGGCCGACACCATTCTCAACGTCGCCACCGCGGGCGATCAGAATATGGTGGATTATGTAAAAACCTGGCTGGGGCCAAAATTTGAAGCCGCTCATCCCGGCGTCAAGGTGCGGGTGATCGGTACCGGCCCCGGCGACGCCGGGTCGAATAAAATTAGCGAGAAGCTAACGGCCCAGCAGGAGAGCGGCGCGCAGCAGTGGGATATCGACGTCGCGGTAGTGCACCAGAAGGCGGGCGGTGAGCAGGTGGCAAAGGGATTGCTGCAAAAATACCGTCAGGATATTCAGACCGGCGGCATGGTGAGTTCGCCGAGCGCCACCCAGGCGCTGGGCGTTAACGTTGACGGATACGTGATGCCGATGTTCTTAAGCCAGACCGCTATCGCCTGGAACAGCGATCTGGTCACTACCCCGCCGGCGTCGTATGACGAGCTGGTGGCCTGGACGCAGAAACACCCGCAGGCTTTTGGCTATAACGGCATCAAGAACGGCATGTCCGGCGTCAGCTTTGTGGTGGGCTGGATCTACGCCTACGGGACCGATGCCCAGCGTCTCTCCGCCGGGCCCTATGATAAAAGCGTCGAAAAAGGCTGGCAGCAGGCCTATGAGAAGCTAAAGGCGTTCAATAAAAACGTAACTTTCACCCCGGGCAACGCCGGGACGCTCGATATGCTGAGCCGGGGGGAAATCGCCATGGGCCCGGTGTGGGTCGATATGTTCTATAGCTGGAAAGATCAGGGCAAGCTGCCGCCGTCGATCAAGCTTGCTTTACTGGCGCCGGGCATGCCGGGCCAGCCGATGTATTACGTCATCCCGGCGAAGGCGGCGAATCCGCAGCTGGCGCGCGACTTTATCGCGCTGGCCACCAGCCCGGAAGTGCAGGCGCAGGGGATCGTCAAGCAGTTCAACTGGTATCCGGGCATCGACGCCGGGCAGGTGAAGCCGAAGCTGGATGCGGCGACCTGGCAAAAGCTGTTTGCCGAAATCTCGCCGGAAGCGCTGGCGAAGTATGGCAAAAGCTTCCCGATCGCCCCCTACTTTGACGATATCAAAGAGGGTTACGAAAGCCAGGTGGCTAATTAAACCTTTTTCCAGCCCGGGCCGCCGTCCCGGGCGCTTGCTTGTGCTGACGCCAGGTTTATTATGTCCAGTTCATTAAAATATCTGCTGCTGGTTGCCCCGGCGGCGCTGATGATCGCGATCCTGTTTTTGTATCCGCTGGGGTTTTCGCTGGTCTCGGCGTTTACCGCGCCGGGACAGCCGTTCACCCTCGATCACTTCCGCAAGGTCTATGCGCTCTACGCCAGCGATGTGCTCTTTTCGCTGCTTATTGTGCTGATCTCGGTGGCGCTGTTAGCGCTGCTCGCCATTACCCTGTCGGCAGTGATTGCGCTGTCACCCTGCCGACCCGTTGTGCGTCTGCTGGGTTTTTTGTATCGCCTGCCGCTGTTTATTCCTTTTATCGTTGTTGCCCAGATGATGCGCACTTTTCTCGCCAAAAATGGCCTGATGAACAATGCGCTGGTGGCGGCCGACCTGGTCACGCCGCTGGAGACGCTCTCCTGGCTGGGATGGAAAGGGATAGTGATCACCTTTGTCTGGAAGCAACTGGCCTTTGCCACGCTGCTGATCTGCGGGGCGATGGCGGCGCTGGAGTCGTCGCAGATCCTTGCTGCACGTAATCTTGGCGCCTCCCGGCCGCGGATCCTGTTCGATATCATGCTGCCGCAGGTCCTGCCGACTATCGGCGTGGCGCTGGTGCTGTCGACGGTGACCATGATGTCGGTGCTGTCGGTACCGTTGATGATCGGCGTGGGGACCCCGACGATGCTAACCGTGGATATGGCATTTCGCGTCAATTCCTATGGTGATTACGCGGTGGCGAATGCGCTTGGCGTGGTGTCGCTGGCGATCTGCGGCGCGCTGTCGTGGTTTTACCTGCGCCACAGCCTGCAGCAAAAAGGCGGTGAATCATGAAAGCGCTGGCCCTCGTATCAACCCCGGCATGGTGGGTGAAAGGGCGCCGTAAAGTACGCGCCAGTCCGGTGCTGCAGACCCTGCTGCTGTTGTTTATGCTGCTGGCGATGTTTGGTCCGCTGCTGAACCTGTTGATCTGGACCGTAGCGGAAAGCTGGTATTTTCCCCATTCGCTGCCCAGTCGGTGGGGGCTGAAGTACTGGTATCAGGTTTTCAATCCATACAGCGATGTCTCCAGCTCGCTGTTAACCAGCGTGCTGATCGCTCTGTTATCGGTGGGGGTCTGTTTGCTGATTTCCGTACCCGCCGGCTATGCGCTTTCCCGGCGGAAAATGCCATTACGGATGCTGTTCATGCTGCTATTTCTTATCCCGCAGGCCTTTCCTAACCTGACGGTATACATGAATGTTGCCCGATTGTTTTATCAGTGGGGATTGAACGGCAGTATCGCAGGGGTGGTGCTGGTGCATAGCGTCCACGGTCTGATGTACTCGGTGTGGATCTGTGTGGCCGCGTTTTCAGCCATCGACCCGCTGCTGGCGCGGGCATCGCGTAACCTGGGCGCCGGACCGATGTATACCTTCTGGCACATCGTGCTGCCGCAGGCGGCGCCGGGGATCGTTGCCGCCAGCATCTTTGTTTTTCTGGAGTCGCTGGATGAGTTTACCGGCACTTTCTTCGTCGGGGCGCCGGATATCACCACGCTGCCGCTGCTGCTCTATAACGCCAGCATGTCGGGTAACTATCAGGTCTCGTCGATTACCGCGCTGATTTTGCTGGTCCCATCGCTGCTCTTTATGGTGGTGATCCATAAATTTATGCGTCCGGAGATGATGGCGAAATTAGGGAAATAAGGGCTGCAGAAAACGAAAAAGCTTCCCGTCGGGAAGCTTTTTAACCTCAGGTCATCATCATTGGCCACTCTGGCGGCGTCTGACTCATGACTTCAATCATCACATCTTTGATATTGCCCCAGATTTTGGCTATATCAAGCAGGGTGATACCGAGCAAACCGGTGGCGAACCAGCAGGCGGCGGCCAGGCCGAGGCAGCTGCAGATCACCGCCAGACCGGCGTAATCGCTTTTGCGAAGCTGAATATTCAGTGAGCTGGCGAGAAACATCAGTACCGCGCTCACCAGGGGCCAGCGCAATAATACGACACTGGTAGTAATGGAAGCCATTAACCTATCCTCAAAGAAAGTCGGGAGCCATGGACGACCTGGCGCGACTGACGATGGCATAGCGCTCTGGTCTCAACTGGCGTACTAGAGAGTGATGAAACGCCATTTCTGTTTCATCAACTTGTGTGAACTATATCACACTTGGCGCTTTATTCACCAGTCAAAAAATGAGCTTTTGCTGCGTTTAATAACTATGAATTTTGTGTGGATATTGGTGAGCAACCCCGGGAAACATATTTTCATTCACTGCCTAATGATTATTATTCTGCGGGTTTTATTACCTGTTCTTGTTTATTACACGGAGAAACCGAGTCAGATGCGCGTCTATTCTTAATCTTGCCGGAATATCTTCCGAATACCTGATAAATAAGTATTATTCATCACCATCAGAGGTAAAACTGACGCTCGTGAGGGCTGTCGGATGTCAGCTGATGTCTATCGCAATCGCGATTGCTAACGTGTTCGGGCTACCTTAATTAAGGCATATCGCATGGATGTAAGCGTAAATGGGTGACAGTGCGCCGCATAAGGCGCTAAGACTCATCGGAACAGGTTTGGTTATTTTATTGCCAGTGGTGCTGGCATTGTGGTTTGCCCAGCTGCGGGCTAAAGCCGAAACCATTGATCAATTACACTCATTTTCGCAGTTGGCGCTGCAAAAAACGGAAATGGTCATCCGGGAAGCGGATCAGGCTCGGGCTAAAGCCAGCCAGTATCGCGGTGAGTTGTGTTCAGCGGAGCACCAGCGTTATTTACTGCATATTGTGCGCGGCCTGCTGTATGTGGAAGATCTGATCTACGCTAACGGCCAGCGCTTTATCTGTTCAACGTCCGTTCATCAGCAAACCGGCTGGCGGATGCCGGCGGCTAATTACACCAAAAAGCCGGATGTCGCGATTTACTATTACCGGGACACGCCGTTTTATCCGGGCTTTGCCATGAATTATATGCAGAAGGGGCCCTATGTTGTGGTGGTTAATCCCTTCTCGTACAGCTCGGTGATCGCCAGCGACCGCGATTTAGCCTATGGCGTTTTCGATACCAAAACCAACCTCTTTTTCTCGGTAAGTAACAATGTCGAGCCCGCGGAACTCCATGCGTTAATTCGCGAAGGCGATACCTTTTTTAATCAGAATGGCCGGGTGTATACGATCGCCCGCTCCGCTATTCGCCCCATCGCCGTCATTATGTCCACCTCGCGGGCCAGCTACTATCACAACTTTTGTGACCAGGCCAGTCTGACGCTGCCGCTGGGGATAATTTGCAGTATTTTACTGGTGCTGGTGTGGTCGCGCACCCGCCGACAGTATCACTCGCCGCGCAATATGCTGCAGCGGGCTCTGAGCTGCCGCCAGCTGCGCCTGCACTACCAGCCGATTATCGATATTAAAAATAACCGCTGCGTTGGGGCGGAAGCGCTGCTGCGCTGGCCTGGGTTTGACGGTCCGGTGATGAACCCGGCGGAGTTTATTCCGCTGGCGGAAAATGAAGGCATGATTGCCCAGGTCACGGACTACGTGGTGGATGAACTGTTTTATGAAATGGGTGAGTTTCTGGCCAGCCATCCACAGTTGTATATAGCCATCAATCTCTCTGCGTCGGATTTCCATTCGGCGCGGCTGATTTCACAGATCAGTGAGAAAGCGCACAGCTACGCGGTCTGTATCGGACAAATCAAAATCGAAGTGACCGAGCGCGGGTTTATCGACGTACCGAAGACCACGCCGGTGATCCAGGCGTTCCGCGAAGCAGGCTATGAAATTGCCATCGACGATTTCGGCACCGGCTACTCGAATCTGCATAATCTGCACGCGCTGAACGTCGATATCCTTAAAATCGATAAAACCTTCGTCGATACGCTCACCACCAACAACACCAGCCACCTGATTGCTGAGCATATCATCGAGATGGCGCGCGGGTTGCGGTTAAAGACGATTGCAGAAGGCGTGGAGACGCCGGAGCAGGTAAGCTGGCTCTACAAGCGCGGCGTACAGTATTGCCAGGGCTGGCTGTTTGCGAAAGCGATGCCGGCGCGGGAGTTTATGCAGTGGTTAGCCAATGCTCCCGCGCCCGCGAACGTGCCTCAGCCGCCGCGTCACGCGGAGATCTGATGGCGATAGTCGCTGGGAGTGCGGTCAAACTCGCGGCGGAACACCCGGGAGAAGGTTTGCTGCGAGACGTAGCCCAGATCCATGGCGATATCAAAGATCGGCCGCTGGGTGGTTCGCAACGCCTCCGCCGCCAGCAGCAGGCGGCGCTGGCGAATATAGTCCCCCAGCGTCTGATGCATCACGGTACGGAACATCCGCTGCAGGTACCACTTCGAGTATCCTGACTTTCTGGCGACTATATCAATGTTAAGTGGTTGATCGATATGTTCATCAATCCATTCAATCAAAGTTTGAATAATATCCTGATGGGACATAAAGCGGCCTCTCTCAATTCTCGATTCGTCGTTTTGTCTGCAGGCGAGTATAATTCCTCAAGTTAACTTGAGGTAAAGCGCTTTATGGAAAAGAAATCACCCCGCATCAAAATGCTGTTGACGCCTGGAGAAGTGGCAAAACGAACCGGCGTGGCGGTCTCGGCCCTCCATTTTTATGAGAGTAAAGGATTGATCCACAGTCAGCGGAATGCCGGCAATCAGCGGCGCTACCGGCGTGACGTTCTGCGCGCGGTGGCGATTATCAAAATTGCGCAACGTATTGGCATCCCGCTGGCCACTATCGGCGACGCGTTTGGCGTGCTGCCGGAAGGGCACAATCTCAGCGCAAAAGAGTGGAAGATGCTGTCATCGCAGTGGCGTGAGGAGCTGGATCGGCGCATTCATACCCTGACGGCGCTACGCGACCAGCTCGACGGCTGTATCGGCTGCGGCTGTTTATCGCGACGCGACTGCCCGCTGCGCAACCCGGGCGATAAACTGGGGGAAGAGGGAACCGGCGCCCGGCTGCTGGAAGACGAGTGATAAAACTAAAGCGCCACAACTGGGCGCTTTAGTTGTTTTCCGGTCTTGGTCTTTCGCATTATCTCGCTGGTTCGCGAGAGGGTTTCCCCCGACGTCGACGTCCCTCAGTATTGCGCAATCTGTTGATGGAGGTTCCGGTTTGCGTCGACACTTTAACTATGGCATCTGCCGTCGCTTTTTCCTCACTATTTTGCTGAAATTTTCCCGGCAATGAGCGCCTGTTTCTATAGTTAATTTGAACAAACTACGGGAGAGGCTCATGCTGACGGTACATCATCTTAATCAATCACGATCGCAACGCGTACTGTGGGCACTGGAAGAGCTGCAGCTGCCTTATCAGATAGTCCGCTATCAGCGGGAGAAAACGATGCTGGCGCCGGCGGCGCTGAAAAAAATCCATCCGTTGGGCAAATCACCGGTACTGGAAGATAACGGCTATGTGCTGGCGGAGTCCGGGGCGATCCTCGAGTATTTGCAGGAAACCTGGGACAGCGGCGGGTTGTTGAAGCCGCAGGGAATTGACGACAAACTGCAGTACCGCTTCTGGCTGCACTATGCCGAAGGCTCGCTGATGCCGCTGCTGTTAATGAAGCTGGTGTTCGCCAGCCTTGGCAAACCCCCTGTGCCCTTTGGCGTTCGCTCGCTGGGTTCGCTGCTGGGCAAGGGGATACAGAAAACGTGGCTCGATCCGCAGCTGGCCACCCATGCGCGGTTCATTGACGACCATCTTGCCGCGCGGCCATGGTTCGCTGGCGAGCGGCTGAGCATGGCCGATATCCAGATGAGCTTCCCGGTGATGGCATTGTTGGCGCGCGGCGGCATGCATGACCTTGTCCATATCGAGGCCTGGCGTCAGCGAGTGGAACAGCGACCGGCCTGGCAACGCGCCATCGAGCGCGGCGGCCCCTTCACCTTACCCGGCGCCTGAGATATCAGCGGATCCGATGACGTCGATAAATGAAAGCAACTCACTAAAAAATTGTTAGCGGATTGCGCATAGACGATAACGTTTGCGCATCGGCTGGTCATTTTCTGTTCGTCATAAGCGAAATTTAGCGAAATACGATAAACATCGGTTGAAAAGGGTTATCTAAAGGCCGGATAATCGTTTGCCTTTCTGTTTCGCTCCCCCTTTTTTCTGCTGTCCGGGGGAGGCGATAAGGTTGACCACCGTAGTGTATGCGCGGAGTTAAACGTTTGCTTTTTTGCGGCCCCCCTGGCGCTGCGATTCGGTACATGGAGATCGCGTTTAACTGGCAGTGGACGGTCCACCACGCATATCAACGAACGATAAAAATTTTCAGGGGAAGTTTTCTATGTCTACGCCTTCAGCGCGTACCGGCGGTTCATTGGACGCCTGGTTTAAAATTTCGGCGCGCGGCAGCACCGTGCGTCAGGAGATTGTTGCAGGTCTTACTACCTTTCTGGCGATGGTGTACTCCGTCATCGTGGTGCCGGGCATGCTCGGTAAAGCGGGCTTCCCGCCGGCCGCGGTGTTTGTCTCGACCTGTCTGGTAGCGGGCGTTGGCTCGCTGGCGATGGGATTATGGGCGAATCTGCCGATGGCGATCGGTTGCGCTATCTCGTTGACCGCCTTCACCGCCTTCAGCCTGGTGCTGGGGCAGCAGATCAGTATTCCGGTAGCCCTCGGCGCAGTATTCCTGATGGGGGTCCTGTTTACGGTGATCTCGGCAACCGGCATCCGCAGCTGGATCTTGCGTAACCTGCCGCAGGGCGTGGCGCACGGTACCGGGATCGGCATTGGCCTGTTCCTGCTGCTGATCGCCGCCAACGGCGTTGGTCTGGTGATCAAAAACCCGCTGGACGGTTTGCCGGTGGCGTTGGGCAACTTTGACAGTTTCCCGGTGGTGATGTCGCTGATTGGCCTCGCGGTGATCATTGGTCTGGAAAAAATGAAGGTGCCGGGCGGCATTCTGCTGACCATTATCGGCGTGTCGATTGTCGGCCTGATTTTCGATCCCAACGTCCATTTCTCCGGCATTTTCGCTATGCCATCCCTGAGCGATGGCCAGGGTAATTCCCTGATCGGCAGCCTGGATATCGTCGGCGCGCTCAACCCGGTCGTGCTGCCAAGCGTGCTGGCGCTGGTGATGACGGCGGTCTTTGACGCCACCGGTACCATCCGCGCGGTGGCTGGCCAGGCGAACCTGCTGGATAAGGACGGACAGATCATCAACGGCGGTAAAGCGCTGACCACCGACTCCCTGAGCAGCGTCTTCTCCGGTTTAGTCGGGGCGGCGCCGGCGGCGGTTTATATCGAATCGGCGGCGGGTACCGCGGCCGGTGGTAAAACCGGTCTGACCGCGGTGACGGTCGGTGTCCTGTTCCTGCTGATCCTGTTCCTCTCCCCGCTCTCTTATCTGGTGCCGGCCTACGCGACCGCGCCGGCGCTGATGTACGTTGGCCTGCTGATGCTGAGCAACGTGGCGAAAATCGATTTCAATGACTTTGTTGACGCGATGGCTGGCCTGATCACCGCGGTGTTTATCGTGCTGACCTGTAACATCGTGACGGGCATCATGATCGGTTTCGCGACCCTGGTTATTGGCCGTCTGGTCTCCGGCGAGTGGCGCAAACTGAACCTCGGCACGGTGATTATCGCTGTGGCGCTGGTGGTGTTCTACGCCGGCGGCTGGGCGATTTAAACCCTTCGTGCTCCTCACCGGGGGGGGCGCGCGGCCCCCGCCCTTTTTTTTTTTTTTCTTTTTCTTTTTTTTT
>NZ_GL882829.1:918-16901 GCF_000195655.1 Klebsiella sp. MS 92-3 | reverse complement strand
CCGCGGCCGGCCCCGGGGGCGCCCGCGGGGCCCCGTTTTATTTTTAAGCCACATCCTGTTTCCATTTGCGTTAATCTGGGTAGCGTATGATTCACAGGCACGACGCCTTACAGGTATAAAAGAAAACGCAGCAAACAGGGAACACATGGAAATATTCTTTACCATCCTCATCATGACCCTTGTGGTCTCACTCTCCGGGGTAGTGACGCGCGTACTGCCCTTTCAGGTTCCACTTCCACTGATGCAAATCGCCATTGGCGCGCTTCTGGCGTGGCCGACCTTTGGTTTGCACGTTGAATTTGATCCAGAGCTGTTTCTGGTACTGTTTATCCCGCCGCTGCTATTCGCCGACGGCTGGAAAACGCCAACCCGCGAATTTATTGAACACGGGCGCGAGATCCTCGGCCTGGCGCTAGCGCTGGTGGTCGTGACGGTGGTCGGCATCGGCTTTCTGATCTACTGGATTGTACCGGGCATTCCGCTGATCCCGGCGTTCGCGCTGGCGGCCGTGCTGTCGCCGACCGACGCCGTGGCGCTTTCGGGCATCGTTGGGGAAGGGCGGATACCGAAGAAAATCATGGGCATTCTGCAGGGGGAGGCGCTAATGAACGACGCCTCCGGCCTGGTCTCGCTCAAGTTTGCCGTCGCGGTGGCGATGGGCACCATGGTCTTTACCGTTGGCGGCGCCACCGTAGAATTTCTGAAGGTGGCGATTGGCGGCGTGCTGGCCGGGTTTGTGGTGAGCTGGTCGTATGGCCGCTCGATGCGCTTCCTCAGCCGCTGGGGCGGGGATGAACCCGCCACGCAGATTGTCCTGCTGTTCCTGCTGCCGTTTGCCTCCTATCTGATTGCCGAACATATCGGTGTCTCCGGCATCCTGGCGGCGGTGGCGGCGGGGATGACCATCACCCGTTCCGGCGTGATGCGCACCGCGCCCTTGGCCATGCGCCTGCGCGCCAACAGCACCTGGGCAATGTTGGAGTTTGTCTTCAACGGCATGGTCTTCCTGTTGTTGGGCCTGCAGCTGCCGGATATCCTCTCCAGTTCGCTGGTGGCGGCGGAGGCCGACCCCAACGTTGAGACCTGGATGCTGTTTACCGACATTATCCTGATCTATGCCGCGCTGATGCTGGTGCGTTTTGGCTGGCTGTGGTCGATGCGTAAGCTCAGTCAGCGCTTCCTGAAGAAGAAGCCGATGGAGTTTGGCTCCTGGACTACGCGCGAGCTGCTGATCTCCTCCGTTGCCGGGGTGCGCGGGGCGATTACCCTCGCCGGTGTGCTCTCCATTCCTCTGCTGCTGCCTGACGGGAATGTCTTTCCGGCGCGCTATGAGCTGATTTTCCTCGCCGCCGGGGTGATCCTGTTCTCGCTGTTCGTCGGGGTGATTGCGCTGCCGATCCTGCTACGTCACATTGAATCGAGCGATAATGTGCAGCAGCGGAAAGAGGAGCGTCTGGCGCGCGCGGCAACGGCTGACGTGGCGATTGTGGCGATCCAGAAGATGGAAGAGCGTCTGGCGGCGGATACCAAAGAGAATATCGATACCCAGCTGCTGACCGAAGTCAGTTCGCGGGTGATCGGTAACCTGCGCCGGCGCGCCGATGGGCGTAACGACGTGGAAACCTCTATGCTCGAAGAGAGTCTGGAACGCCGCTTCCGCCTGGCGGCGCTGCGCTCTGAGCGCGGCGAGCTGTATCATCTGCGCGCCACCCGGCAGATCAGTAACGAGACGCTGCAGAAGCTGCTCCACGATCTCGACCTGCTGGAAGCGCTGTTAATCGAAGATCAATAACCTGTAATCCGGATAGCGCGACGCTTATTCGGACTACTGGCGAGACTGCAGTAAATGTGTAGCCCCGGTAAGCGTTAGCGCGACCGGGGGAAACCCGGGCAGCGGCGCAAGCGCCTGACCCGGGCTACCCCTTCCCTTGCGGAACGCGTTGTCACCAGGGAATTATTCCAGCCAGAACGCTTTGCTGCACGTCAGCCAGGCTTCAGCGCTGCGCGACATATATACGCCTTCCCGCCAAATCATCCCCAGCTCCCAGCGCAGCTCGCTTTGCAACGGGATCCAGCAAAAATTCTGCCGGTCGAGACGCTGGCAAATCGGTTCCGGCAGGATCGCTACGCCAATGCCCGCCTGCACCATGGCGGCGAGAAAATCCCACTGGCCGCTGCGCACTGCGATACGTGGCTTCACGTCATGCTCGGCAAACAGCCGCATCAGCTGCTGGCTAAGGGCAAATTCCTCGTTGTAGATAACCAGCGGATGCGACGCCAGCTCGGCCGGCGAGAGCGAGGTTTTACCTTCCCACTCCGCGGTCCTTGGCGTCAGGACGCACAGCGGGTGATTGAACAACGGCAGAATGGTGAGGCTGCTATCCTCCTCGACAGGCAGGGCGGTCATCGCCATATCAAGTTCGCCATTGCTGACCGCCTGCTGGACCGTCAGGCCGCCAAACTCGGCGATCTTCAGCTCGACGCCCGGATAGCGCTGGCGGAAGCGACTGATCGGCTCGGCCATCAGCATCCCGACCATCGGCGGAATGCCAAGCCGCAGCACCCCTTTATGCAGGTGGTTGATATCGCTCAGCTCTGACTCCAGCTGGCTGAACTCGCCCAAGATCGCCTGGCCGCGTTCAAAAACGACGCGCCCGGTATCGGTGAGCAGTAGTTTGCGGCCGTCGCGGATCAACAGCGTGCAGTTCAGCTCATCTTCGAGATTCTTGAGCATCTTGCTGATGGTGGGCTGTGTGACAAACAGCTTTTCCGCCGCGCGAGTAAAACTCTGCTGACGAACCACTTCAACGAAATAGCGCAGCGTTCGGATATCCATAATTATTCCCTGAGACTATACCTGCGATGATTTTAATTCATTTCTGTCCGCTTCGGCGGCTCTCTATACTGCTCGCCTGACTTCTTTTTTTCAGGACTATCGCACATGGCCTTCGCGCCAGCTCGCGTTGCCCCCGCCGTGGCGCAACGACTTCAGATCCCGGTACAGGTACTTCTCTACGTCGGGTTATTCATCTTCGCACAATATCTGGTGAACAGGTGGCAGGTACCGCTGCCGGCTAACCTGGTCGGCATGGTGATGCTCCTGCTGCTGATCGTCTGCCGGGTGATACCGGTAAGCTGGGTGCGCGCCGGCGCCCGCTGGCTGCTGGCGGAGATGCTGCTGTTTTTCGTCCCGGCGGTGGTCGCGGTGGTGAACTACGCCCAGCTGTTGATGGTCGATGGTTGGCGGATTTTTCTGGTGATTGCCTTAAGCACGCTGATGGTGCTCGGCGCCACCGCCTGGGTCGTTGACAAGGTCTATCGTTACGAAGTGGGCAGGTTAAAAAAATGAGCGATGCCGTGCTGAGTATCCTGTGCCTGGTGGCGACGCTGGTCCTCTATTACGCCAACAAAAAACTGTATCGCCGTTTTCATAAACTCCCTCTGATGCCGCTGGTGTTCACGCCGATCCTGCTGGTGCTGATTCTGGTGGTAGGCCACATCTCTTATCAGAGCTATATGGGAGAGACCCACTGGCTGCTGTGGCTGCTGGGCCCGGCGACCATCGCCTTTGCCGTTCCGGTGTATGAAAATGTCGCGGTGATTAAACGCCACTGGATGTCGCTCAGCGCCGGGGTGGTGACGGCGGTAGTGGTGGCTGTCACCAGTTCCGTATGGCTGGCGCGCGGGTTTATGTTGTCTGATGAAATTCAGCGTAGCCTGGCGGTGCGCTCGGTGACCACGCCCTTTGCGCTGGCGGCGGCGAAACCGCTCGGCGGTCAACCCGATCTGGTGGCGCTGTTTGTGGTGATCACCGGCGTGTTTGGCATGGCGGTGGGAGATATGCTGTTCTTACGTCTTGCTATCCGGGAGGGGATGGCGAAAGGAGCCGGGTTCGGCGCGGCTTCCCATGGTGCGGGAACGGCGCGCTCGTATGAGCTGGGCCAGCAGGAGGGCGTGGTGGCCAGCCTGGTGATGATGCTGTCAGGCGTAGTGGTGGTGCTGGCTGCGCCGGTCGTCCGCTGGCTGCTGTTTTAACATTATCGCCAGAGTGAATGTTAATAAATATTGAGGAGAGGAATAGCTATCGGCTATTCCCTGTTTTTGTTATTGATGTATTTAACGGTTCATCATAAAAGATTAAGCCAATTCTTATATCAGCACTGACTTTGTAACTAAATGTTTCTCTGCATGCCCGTATTTAATTGTGGGGTAAATATTATATAAATATCCAATTATCTTTGCGAATTTTATAACTTTATAACTATTTGATTTTTATGGTTTTGAGTATGGCCACTCATGCGTTGCGATGTTATGTCGCAAAAAATCAATTTTTACATTAATAATTGAGTTCTTACCTCATGCTAGTTATTATTTTTACGCGAGCTTGTATTATTGAATGGATTCAAATGCTGGTCGTTTATTTATGAATAATATTAATTGTCATAAACCATATGTCATGTAAATACATGCATGACGCCGCGCTGCTTGAATTTCATTCTCTAATATCGCTGCATAAAACAATTGACGGACTGATTGTCGTTTATAATGGATATGGGAATAAATATGAAGATGAGTAAAAAATTTCTGGCGGGTGCCCTGATTTTCTCTGCCTGCAGCGCGCTGTCTACCGTTGCGCAGGCTGATAACACCATTACCTTTAATGGTATTGTTTCCGATACCACCTGTACGGCGACCATTGATGGCGGTGTAACGGCTATTGATATGGGCACCACCTCAGTGGCGGATCTGAAAGCGTATACCTTCGGCGCTGCCAAGAACTTCTCCTTTAGCTTAGCTGATTGCCCGACCGCGGAAGAAGGTGGCAACAGTATCGCCCGCGTCACTTTTGGCGGTGTTTCCGATACCGCGAACAGCGATTATTTTAAAAACCAGGCAACTGATGAGCCGGCAACCGGCGTCGCTGTGGCCCTTTTCGACGAAGCGGGCAATGTGATGAAGAATAACGAAGAGGGTTCTGATGTTGATATCTCTTCGGGTGCAGCAACCATTCCGTTCACCGTTAAAATGGTGAAATCGGGTGATGCCGATCCGACGAAAGGTACCGTTCAGACAACCGTGACTTATAACGTGACCTATCATTAATTCGGCTTCTTGTTGAATGGAGAAAGGGGAATCGCCTGCTATTCCCCTTAAATTAAACATATGAGATATCCTTTTTTTGCGATCGGTTTATTGCTGTCTTCTTCCTTCGCGCAGGCCAGCGTGGTCGTTGGCGGTACGCGTCTGGTTTTTGATGGTACGAAAAATAACGCTGTAATAACGGTTGAGAATAAAGATCAGAACAGCAATATCGTTCAGTCCTGGCTCTCGGTGGTTGATGCACCCCCACCCGCCAAAGACGCATTTATTATTACGCCGCCGCTGTTTCGTCTCAAAGCCGGGGAGAAAGGATTTGTCCGCGTAGTTCGATCAGGAAAGAAATTACCCGACGATCGCGAGTCGATGTTTTGGCTCAATATTAAAGGGATCCCGGCAACAGAATATGTACCTGATAAAAATGTCGTACAGTTTGCGATTAATTCGAAAATAAAATTGATTTATCGACCCGCTGCGTTAAAAGGTAATACACCGGAAGCGTACGCTGAAAAATTACAGTGGGGGAAAGAGGGGACGTCGGTGACGGTAAAAAATAACTCACCGCTGTATATGAATTTCTCACAGGTTAGCCTTAACGGTAAAAATATTTCTGGCGCATGGTTTGCTGCCCCGTTTTCCACTTTAAAAATACCCGTGAAGAGTAGCCTGTCGGCGACAGGAAAAAAAGAGATCACATGGAGCGTGATTAATGATTATGGTATGTCAGGGAAGAAATATACCGCTATCATTCAGTAGCGTTGAGCTGCTATTTTCAACTAAAAGTATCTGCGTCGCTATTATTCTGTGCCTAAGTACTCTACCCTCTCGCGCGGAGGCCGGCGAATATTTCAACCCAAATTTACTCGAAGTCGCCGAGAGTCCTGCGGCTTCGGTTGATCTATCCTATTTTTCGCAAGATGGCATACCGCCGGGCACCTATCACCTGGATGTTTACATCAACGATAAGTACGTCAGTTCAGACTCGCTGACTTTTCAGGAAATTAGCCATGACGCAGGCGCGACTGCTTCTCCCTGCCTGTCCGCGGAGTATCTGAATTCATGGTTGATTAATACCACCGCCTATCCGCAGTTGTTCGAGGCAGGGGAAACCTGCGCCCGGCTGTCGGCGATCCCCGGGATGACGTTCTCGGTATCTCTTGCCCAGCAGCGCATTGATTTTACCGTGCCGCAGGCCGCCATGCTGAATCGCCCCAGAGACTATATTCCCGAGAGCCAGTGGCAACAGGGGATCAATGCCGGTCTTCTCAACTATAGCGTCACCGGGCAGCGTAATGCGCCGCGGCATAACGGCGCCACTATCGACAGTCAGTTCGTCAGCCTGCAGCCAGGGCTGAATCTGGGACCATGGCGCCTGCGCAACTACAGCACCTATAGCCACAGCGATAACAACAGCCGCTGGGAGTCGGTTTACTCCTATCTTGCCCGCGATATTCACACCCTACGCAGCCAGCTGGTGGTCGGTAATACGTATACCTCTTCCGGCATTTTCGACAGTTTGAGTTTTACCGGTCTGCAGCTCAGTTCGGACAAAGAGATGCTGCCGGATAGCCTGCATGGCTTTGCGCCGACGATTCGAGGGATCGCGCGCACCACCGCGGAGGTCTCGGTTTATCAGAATGGTTACAGCATTTATAAAACCACCGTCGCTCCCGGCGCCTTTGAAATTAACGATCTGTACGCCACCGGCAGCGCCGGCGACCTGTACGTCAACATTAAAGAGTCTGACGGCAGCGAGCAAAACTTTGTGGTGCCTTTCGCGTCGCTGGCGATCCTGCAACGTGAGGGCCAGCTGGACTATGCGCTGAGCAGCGGCAGGACGCGATCGGGTAGCTCCGACGATAAAGAATATAACTTTATTCAGTCTTCCCTGGCCTATGGCGCCACCAGCAACATCACTTTTTATACTGGTTTCCAGCAGGCGGAAGATAAATACACCAACCTGTTGTTAGGCGCTGGCTTTAACCTCGGTACTATCGGTGCGCTGTCGTTTGATGGCTCTCAGTCGTGGGCCGACGTGAAAACCAGCGATACGGCCTTGTCAACCAGTAAAGAGCAAGGGCAATCGTATCGCGTCCGCTTCAGTAAAAGCTTTCTGCAGACGGGCACCAGCTTTTCCGTGGCCGGTTATCGCTACTCCACCTCGGGATATTATTCGTTTCAGGACTTTGTCGATAACTCTTCCACACAGCGCGACTGCTGTACGCAGAGCGGCAGAACGAAAGGCCGGTTTGACGCATCGTTGTCGCAGACGCTGTTTGGCTATGGTTCGCTCTCGCTTTCGTTGGTCAATGAGACCTACTGGGACAGTTCGCGTATGGAATCGGTGGGCGTGGGCTATAGCGGGTCGATTGGCAAGGCCTCCTACTTTATTAACTATTCCTATAACCGCAATGTGCAAAGCACCGATGACAGCAGCAATAACCGGCCGGCCAGCGATACGGTCGTCTCCCTGACGTTAAGTATTCCGCTTGGCGAGACGCTCTCGGCAAATTACACCATGAACCATGGTCGGCATAACGATACCACGCACAGCGTGGGGCTCAACGGCTCGGCGTTTGAGGATCGTTCCCTGAACTGGAGCGTACTGGAAGGGTACAACACGCAGGATAAAAGCACCTCCGGCAACCTCAGCGTCAACTACCAGGGCTCGAAAGGGGATGTGGCTGGCGGCTATGGCTACGACCGCTACAGCAATCACTACAACTATTCGCTGCGCGGGGGCATGGTCGCCCATACGGGCGGACTCACGCTATCACGCTTTCTTGGCGAGAGTTCTGCGCTGGTCGAAACGCCTGGCGTCAGCGATGTGACAGTGCGCGGTCAGACAAACGTGACGACGGATGCCGCCGGATATGCGGTGGTGCCTTACGTCCGTCCGTACCATCGTAACAGCCTGGCGCTGGATGAACAGGAAATACCTGGCGCTGAAGTGGATAACGTCGCCAGAACGGTGGTTCCGACGCGCAATGCGATCGTCAAAGTGAAGTACGACACGCGAATTGGCTATAAGGCGATGCTCACCCTGCGTACCCGCAATGGCGTGGTGCCTTTCGGCGCGCTGGTGACCCTCGATAATGATCACGGTAGCGCGTCGCGCAGCAATATCGTTGGCGATGAGGGGCAGGTGTATCTAACGGGGCTGCAGAAAAAAGGCCAGCTGTTAGCGCGCTGGGGGGAGAAAAGCAGTGAGCAGTGCACCGTTCATTATGACTTCTCCGGCATGGCCCTTGGCGACGATATTCTGTTCTATCAGGCCGAATGTCGGTAATGGATGCAGGTTTTCAACATGGAAGAGGGGCTGATATGAATATGCGAGACGGCAGCACAAGGGGCCTCCTGGTGGCCATTTTGCTGCTCTCCCTTCCGGCGCTGGCTTATGAGGGCAGCAGCACGGTCAATTTTAACGTCACGGGCACCATCGAAGCGCCTTCCTGTGAGGTGGCCGTGGAGCCGTCGAACAGTATCGATTTAGGCACCGTCTCCTCGCAGACGTTCTCCGGACATGCCGGGGCGAGCGGCGCCAGCGTGCCGGTTAAGCTGGTCTTTTCCAGCTGTTCCGCCGATGCGTCGGCGGTGACCATCGCGTTTAGCGGCACCAGCTTCGATAGCACCCACGCTTCAATCTATAAAAACTTCCAGACTGGCAGCAACGGTGCCAGCGGCGTCGGTTTGCAGCTGCAGAGCATGGCCGACCAGCAGCCCCTTGGCCCCGGCGACCAGTATCTCTATACCTTTGGGGACGATGCGGATATCCATACCTTTAATATGGTGGCACGTATGTTTTCGCCTTATGGCCAGGTAAGGTCCGGGATGGTCGGGTTTACCGCCACGTTCGATGTGGCCTACAAATAACGTTTCGACAGGGATGGGTATGAAAAAACTGATCTTATTGCTCATATTGGCACTGTGTCCCGTCTATAGCTGGGCGGCCTGCACGGGAACCAACTATGGCGATGTCTCGATGACCAACCTGCCGGAAAAGATCCTGGTCAATGCCGGGAGCTATACCGCAGGGACGGTACTGTATGACTCGGGGAAGATTACGCGCTCGCAAACGGAATTGCTTAACTGTGAGGGGAGCACCTACGCGGTTTTTGCCTGGTCCTCGAACAATGCCGGGGCACTGATAGGGGATAATATCTATGCCACCTCGGTGCAGGGGATCGGTATCCGCGTCAAGGTGTGGCTCAATATCAGCGGTGAATATGGCGATGACACCGATGATTTCAGCCCCGACTCGCAGGTGCATTATATTGGTGATGTGAATTATTACCTCGGAAAGCCGACAGGTCTTTTCGACTCTTTCGCGTCGACTCATTATACCCCGGCGTATCAGCTGCAGCTGGTGGCCACCGGCGGCGCCATCGCCAGCAAGAGTCAATTATCGTTCAGCGACCCGGTGGCCACGGTATCGGCCAAGGATAAAAAGGGGACCATCGCTATTTCACAACTGCACATCAGCGGCACCACCAGCATCCAGCTAATCCCGATGGGGTGTATTGTCGGTAGCAATAATCTCAGTTTTTCCATGGGCAGCATCAATGCCAGTGAGTTTAATACCGCGACGAAGGTGGGTAGCGCGCGGCAGTCTCTGAGCCTCTCCTGCGAGCCGGGAACTAACGTTTCGATGCGTGTGGCGGCTGCTTCTGCAAGCGGGGATAACCCTGACAATACGGTGATGGCCCTCACGGCGGAACAGAATGCCGCCACTGGCGTGGGAGTGCAGTTAAATTTGAATGGCAAAGCACTGCCGTTAAATACCGATATCAGCCTCTATACTTCGAGCCGCGCGACGGTGACCAACAGCGGCGCGGATGCCAGCTACAGCTATTTCACCAACCCCGACAGCCCCGGAGGCGCAGCGGCCATGCAGACGCTCGCCTTATCCACTAACTATTACAGGACGGGGAGCGCGGTGACCGCGGGGACAGCCAACGCCACCGGGGTGATCACCTTTACTTATAACTGAGGGGAGAATCCCTTCCCCGAACGATGCCGGGGAAGGGAGAGGACGATTAATGCGCCTGGCCGCGTTCGATACCGATCCCGGTTTGTGAACGGATAAACTGGGCGCGGAACTGCTCGCGCTCGCGCATCCCTTCCGGTGAGTTATCGGTGGCGGAGAAGACCCAGATGCCAATGAACGCGATGGCAATGGAGAACAGCGCCGGATATTCATACGGGAACAGCGCTTTCTCATGGCCGAGGATCTGCACCCAAATGGTGGGGCCGAGGATCATCAGAATGACCGCAGTCAGCAGGCCCAGCCAGCCGCCGACCATCGCGCCGCGGGTGGTCAGCTTCGACCAGTACATCGACAGCAGAATTATCGGGAAGTTACAGCTGGCGGCGATGGAGAAGGCCAGGCCGACCATGAAAGCAATATTCTGATTTTCAAACAGAATACCCAGCAGAATGGCCACCACCCCAAGGATCAGCACGGTGATCTTGGAGACCTTCAGCTCCTGACGCTCGGTCGCGCCCTTGCGGAAGACGTTGGCGTACAGGTCGTGCGACACCGCTGACGCGCCGGCGAGGGTCAGGCCCGCCACCACCGCCAGGATAGTGGCGAAGGCTACCGCAGAGATAAAGCCGAGGAACAGGTTGCCGCCAACCGCATCCGCCAGGTGCACCGCCGCCATGTTTTGGCCGCCGATAAGCTGTCCGGCCGCGTCTTTAAACGCCGGGTTCGCGCCGACCAGCATGATGGCGCCGAAGCCGATGATAAAGGTCAGGATATAGAAATAGCCCATAAAACCGGTGGCGTAGAAGACGCTTTTACGCGCTTCTTTGGCGTCGCTCACGGTAAAGAAGCGCATCAGAATATGCGGCAGGCCAGCAGTACCGAACATCAGACCCAGACCCAGAGAGAGCGCAGATATCGGATCTTTTACCAGTCCGCCGGGACTCATAATCGCCGCCCCTTTCGGGTGGACCGCCATCGCCTCGGTAAACAGGTTATTGAAGCTGAAGCCGACGTGCTTCATGACCATAAAGGCCATAAAGCTGGCGCCGCACAGCAGCAGAACCGCTTTAATAATCTGCACCCAGGTAGTCGCCAGCATGCCGCCGAACAGGACATAGAGCACCATCAGCACGCCAACCAGCACTACGGCGACATGGTAATTAAGGCCGAACAGCAGCTGGATTAGCTTGCCGGCGCCCACCATCTGGGCAATCAGATACAGGGCCACCACCACCAGCGAACCGCAGGCGGAGAGGGTGCGGATCGGCCCCTGCTTCAGGCGGTAAGAGGCGACATCGGCAAAAGTATAGCGGCCAAGATTGCGCAGACGTTCAGCAATTAGAAACAGGATAATCGGCCAGCCGACGAGAAAGCCCAGCGAGTAGATCAGCCCATCGTAGCCGGAGGTATACACCAGCGCGGAGATACCGAGGAACGACGCCGCTGACATAAAGTCGCCGGCAATCGCCAGCCCGTTCTGGAAGCCGGTAATATTGCCGCCGGCGGTGTAGTAATCGCTGCGCGAACGCACCCGTTTTGAGGCCCAGTAGGTGATGTACAGCGTCAGGGCGACGAAAATCAGGAACATGACAATCGCCTGCCAGTTGGTCGGCTGGCGCTGTACCGCGCCGGTAATAGCGTCTGCGGCGTGAGCGCCGAGGGGCAGCAGCGTGGCGGCGAGCGCCGTCAGGACTCTCTTGATCATGCTTTTACCTCGTTGAGAACGCTTTTGGTCAAACGGTCGAATTCACCGTTAGCTCGCCAGACATAAATACCGGTCAGGATAAACGAAATGACGATCACGCCAATGCCGAGCGGGATCCCGCGGGTGACGCTGGTTCCGGCGTGCAGCGGGGTGCCGAGCCAGCCGGGTGCAAAGGCGATAAGCAAAATAAAGCCCACGTAGATCACTAACATAATCACTGACAGAATGGCGGCAAACCGTTGCCGTGATGCAACTAACTCCCTGAAATGCGCACTATTTTCTATCCGCTGACAAAGTTGTTCATTCATCTTAGCGTCTCCAGAGGTCTCCCTTTCGTCATCCACTCGGCGGACGCTGGCGACAGCAACCCCTCCGGCGACGGAGCCGGGACAGGTGTTGCTGACGGCGTTCCTGCGAGTGAAATCCTGGGGGAGGGACTTATTTTTATCCTCTCCCCGGAAGGGGAGAGGGTGTAGGGAATCGGTCCTTACTTACGATGGCATGGTAATGGCCTGCTTCTCTTCGAGCAGTTTTTCCACGACGCCAGGATCGGCGAGGGTCGAGGTATCGCCGAGGTTGCTGGTGTCGCCTGCGGCAATCTTACGCAGAATGCGGCGCATGATTTTGCCCGAGCGGGTTTTCGGCAGCGAATCGGTCCAGTGCAGCACATCCGGTGTCGCCAGCGGGCCGATCTCTTTGCGTACCCAGTTACGCACTTCGGCATACAGCTCCGGCGTCGGTTCTTCGCCGTGATTGAGCGTCACGTAGGCATAGATGGCCTGGCCTTTGATGTTATGCGGGATCCCCACCACCGCCGCTTCGGCGATTTTTGGGTGTGAGACCAGCGCCGATTCGATCTCGGCGGTCCCCAGACGGTGTCCGGAGACGTTCAGGACGTCATCCACCCGGCCGGTGATCCAGTAATAGCCATCTTCATCACGACGCGCGCCGTCGCCGCTAAAGTACATATTTTTGAAAGTGGAGAAGTAGGTTTGCTCAAAGCGCTCATGGTCGCCGAACAGGGTACGCGCCTGGCCGGGCCAGGAGTCGGCGATGGCGAGGTTGCCCTCGGTGGCGCCATCCAGCGGCAGGCCTTCGTTATCCACCAGCACCGGCTGGACGCCGAAGAACGGACGCGTCGCGGAGCCGGCCTTCAGCTCAATCGCGCCCGGCAGCGGAGTGATCATAAAGCCGCCGGTTTCGGTCTGCCACCAGGTGTCCATCACCGGGCACTTCTCGTTACCGATCTTCTTCCAGTACCACTCCCAGGCTTCCGGGTTAATCGGTTCGCCGACCGAGCCAAGAATGCGCAGCGAGGAGCGGTCTGTGCCTTCGATAGCTTTGTCGCCTTCCGCCATCAGGGCGCGAATAGCCGTCGGGGCGGTATAGAGAATGCTGACCTTATGCTTATCGACGACCTGGCACATGCGCGCCGGCGTAGGCCAGTTCGGCACCCCTTCGAACATCAGGGTGGTGGCGCCGCAGGCCAGTGGGCCGTACAGCAGATAGCTATGGCCGGTGACCCAGCCCACGTCGGCGGTGCACCAATAAATATCGCCCGGATGGTAGTCGAAAACGTATTTAAAGGTGGTGGCCGCATAGACCAGATAGCCGCCGGTGGTGTGCAGCACCCCTTTCGGTTTACCGGTGGAGCCGGAGGTATAGAGGATGAACAGCGGATCTTCGGCGTTCATTTCGACGGGCCGGTGTTCGGCGCTGGCGTTCGCAATCAGGTCGCTCCACCACAGATCGCGGCCTTCCTGCCAGTCGATATTGCCGCCGGTGCGTTTCAGGACCACCACGTGCTCAATGCTTTTCACGTTCGGGTTTTTCAGCGCGTCATCGACGTTTTTCTTCAGCGGGATGGCGCGACCGGCACGCAGCCCTTCGTCAGCGGTGATCACCAGGCGTGAGCTGGAGTCGATAATGCGTCCGGCCACCGCCTCCGGCGAGAAGCCGCCGAAAATGACCGAGTGGATTGCCCCGATGCGGGCGCAGGCCAGCATCGCCACCGCGGCTTCCGGCACCATCGGCATATAGATAGCAACCACGTCGCCTTTTTTAATCCCGAGGTCGAGCAGCACATTGGCGAAACGGCACACGTCGGCATGCAGTTCACGGTAGGTGATGTGCTTGCTTTGGCTGGCGTCGTCGCCTTCCCAGATGATGGCGGTTTGATCGCCGCGTTCGGCGAGGTGGCGGTCGAGACAGTTAGCGGCGAGGTTCAGGGTGCCATCTTCATACCATTTGATGGAAATATTACCCGGTGCGAAGGAGGTGTTCTTTACACGGGTATAGGGCCGCATCCAGTCAAGGATCTTGCCCTGCTCGCCCCAAAATGTATCAGGGTCGGTTATGGATTGTTGGTACTGCGCCTTGTACTGATCCGGGTTAATCAGGCAACGTTCCGCAATATTAGCGGGAATAGGGTGTTTGTGAATTTGGCTCATGGCTTTTTTTCTCCTTTGAACTTGTTAAATATATGTCAAACAAACGTTAAGAGTAGGGGTTTTGACAGCTTTGTTTGTTAATTGGGGGGCAGATCACGCAATGATTAAACTGGGTGAAATTTCATCAAATGAAACTTTGAAGCGAAATAATTACGCAAATGAATTTATAGAAACGGAAGCTGTGAAAATTTTTTTATTACAAATACTTATGCAATATAACTGGGGGAAATTCGCTGCTTTATGCATAAAAGCAGAGGAAAGCCCTGTTCTTAAAGGCTTGCGCAGCATGCCGTGCAAATGATACTGATATTGCGCGTTAAATAACCCCACAAAGCAACGCAACACAATTCATACCCCCTGCAGTGGGTACCATGACGAAAAGGAATGGTGCCTTTCATTGAGGAAGTCAGTAGTGAAGAAAACAAAAAAAGTCAGTCTGGCCTGGCAAATTTTGCTAGCCCTGGTGCTGGGTATCCTTCTGGGCAGTTATCTGCATTACCACGCTGAAAGTCGCGATTGGTTAATTAGCAATTTGCTGACGCCGGCGGGCGATATCTTTATCCATCTGATTAAAATGATCGTGGTCCCGATTGTCATTTCGACCCTGGTGGTCGGGATTGCCGGCGTGGGTGACGCCAAACAGTTAGGGCGGATCGGTGCCAAAACCATTATCTATTTCGAAGTGATCACCACGGTGGCGATTGTGCTGGGTATCACCCTGGCCAACGTCTTCCAGCCGGGGACGGGCATTGATATGTCGCAGCTGGCGGCAGTTGATATTTCGAAATATCAGAACACCACCGCCGAAGTGCAGAGCCATGCGCACGGCCTGATGGGCACCATCCTGTCGCTGGTGCCGACCAATATCGTGGCATCGATGGCGAAAGGCGATATGCTGCCGATTATCTTCTTCTCGGTGCTGTTTGGCCTGGGGCTCTCCTCGCTGCCGGCGACCCACCGTGAGCCGCTGGTGACGGTCTTCCGCTCTATCTCCGAGACCATGTTTAAAGTCACCCATATGGTGATGCGCTATGCGCCGGTCGGGGTATTCGCCCTGATTTCGGTAACCGTCGCCACCTTCGGTTTCGCCTCGCTGTGGCCGCTGGCCAAGCTAGTGTTGCTGGTTTACTTTGCGATCCTGTTCTTCGCGCTGGTGGTGCTGGGGATTGTCGCGCGCCTGTGTGGTCTGAGCATCTGGATCCTGATCCGCATCCTGAAAGATGAGCTGATTCTGGCTTATTCTACCGCCAGTTCGGAGAGCGTACTGCCGCGCATTATTGAGAAGATGGAAGCCTACGGCGCGCCGGCGTCGATCACCAGCTTTGTGGTGCCGACCGGTTACTCCTTCAACCTCGATGGTTCAACGCTGTATCAGAGCATCGCGGCGATCTTTATCGCCCAGCTGTACGGTATTGACCTCTCTATCTGGCAGGAGATTACCCTGGTGCTGACCCTGATGGTGACCTCGAAAGGGATCGCCGGCGTGCCGGGCGTCTCCTTCGTGGTGCTGCTGGCCACCCTGGGTAGCGTCGGGATCCCGCTGGAAGGGCTTGCCTTTATTGCCGGCGTCGACCGTATCCTCGATATGGCGCGTACCGCGCTGAACGTGGTGGGTAATGCGCTGGCGGTGCTGGTTATCGCCAAGTGGGAGCATAAGTTCGATCGCAAAAAAGCGCTGGCCTATGAACGCGAAGTGCTGGGCAAGTTTGATAAAACCGCCCAATAAAACACAAAGCCCCCCCCG
>NZ_GL882829.1:0-779 GCF_000195655.1 Klebsiella sp. MS 92-3 | reverse complement strand
GCGCGATAGCGCCGGGCTTTTTCTTATCCTTTACTGATCCGGTCAAACTCTTCGCAGCCGGTATCAAACCCCTCCAGGCAACTGACGTTGAGCCAGTGCAGCGCCTTCTGCTTATTCGGTTCGATAAAGCCTTTCTCTCCCTGCTGGAACATCATCCCGGCCCAGTATTCGGCATAGCCGGTGCGGGAAAGTGATGAACTGCCTTTGAAGTATTCGCTTGCTTTCACATCATCCTCCGGGCCGTGTACGCCGCTGGCGTAGATCAGCCCCAGCAGCATCTGGGCATCTACCGCCGCATCGCTTTCGCTATCCCGGGCTGCATCCTGCAGCAGCGTGATGGCGTGCGCTACGTCGGTGGCGCCAGCCTGACGGTTGACCAGCACCCGCGCGAGGACGATTTCTCCGGATTTACTGCCGGCCTCGACGGCTTTTTCCGCCAGCTGGCGGGCCTGCGGATAGTCCGCCTGTTGGGGGTTACGGATTTTGAGCTGCGCCAGCAGCGCCAGCGCATCGCCATCGCCCTGGGCGGCCGCCTTCTGCGCCCAGTATTCGGCTTTTTGATAATCGCCGGAGCTGACCCAGGTATCGGCAAGGTAATATTGCGCGCGTCGATCGCCGGCTTCGGCCTGCTGTTGATACTGACTGCCAGGTTCGGTGGCCACCGCTGCGCCGCTGGTGAAAACCAGTAGAAATAAAAAGAGGTATTTCATTTGTATTTATTATCAGTAAGGAACATAGCGCGCAGTATAAAGGGAGGCGAAAAAGAAGAAAATGGCGGG
>NZ_GL882828.1:42859-45920 GCF_000195655.1 Klebsiella sp. MS 92-3 | reverse complement strand
CCCCCAGTTTTTCCCGGGTCCGCAGCAGCACCTGAGTCTGCACGTCAAACTCTTCGCGGCTAACCAGATCCAGACGGGTCAGCTGCGACTGCAGCGCCTGGCGGATTTTCTTCTCAACATCCTCACCCAGATCGCGAAGTCCTTTTGGCATCGACTCATGGACCTGGCGGGCGATTTGTTCAATTTTTTTCGGGTCAATCATGGTGGTTTCCTGCTCGGGTCGGATGATTGATCATTGTAGTGCGAACCAGGCCGCCTATAAACCAGAAATGTTTGAAGCTTATGCATTGCCGAGGATAGTCAATAGCGTTATAGTTATCTCGCTTATTCTCAGGGCGGGGCGAAATTCCCCACCGGCGGTAAATCAACCATGGCGTTGAAAGCCCGCGAGCGCTTTCCGTGACTACGGGAAGGTCAGCAGATCCGGTGTAATTCCGGAGCCGACGGTTAAAGTCCGGATGGGAGAGAGTAACGGCACAGTCGGGCCCAGGCCCGCTCGCGTTGACTTTTGCCGCTAAACCGGCGCTCCTAAGACTGCCCTGATTCTGGTAACCATAATTTTAATGAGGTTTTTTTACCATGAATCAGACGCTCCTTTCTTCTTTTGGTACCGCTTTTGAACGTGTGGAACACGCTTTGGACGCCCTGCGCGAAGGCCGCGGCGTGATGGTGCTTGATGATGAAGACCGTGAAAACGAAGGCGATATGATCTTCGCCGCTGAAACCATGACCGTTGAGCAGATGGCGCTGACCATTCGTCACGGCAGCGGCATTGTGTGCCTGTGCCTGACCGAAGATCGCCGCAAACAGCTGGATCTGCCGATGATGGTAGAGAACAACACCAGCGCCTACGGCACCGGCTTCACCGTGACCATCGAAGCGGCCGAAGGTGTGACCACCGGCGTCTCCGCTGCCGACCGCGTGACCACCGTCCGCGCGGCCATCGCCGACGGCGCGAAACCTTCCGATCTTAACCGTCCAGGTCACGTCTTCCCGCTGCGTGCGCAGCCGGGCGGCGTACTGACCCGCGGCGGCCACACTGAAGCCACTATCGACCTCGTGACCCTGGCTGGCTTTAAACCGGCAGGCGTGCTGTGCGAGCTGACCAATGACGATGGCACCATGGCCCGCGCGCCGGAGTGCATCAAGTTCGCTCAGCAGCACAATATGGCGGTAGTCACGATTGAAGATCTGGTGGCCTATCGTCGCGAACATGAGCGTAAAGCCAGCTAAATAGCGGTTCGCTACGCCCGAGCACAGCCCACTTGTTAGTGGGCTGTGTTGTTTCTGCGCTTTAACCGATGCCCATCGTCTGGAGTACCACCAGGCTCAGCCCCATGACCGACATCCCGCACAGGACGCCGTAGCTTGGATTGCTTTGCGGATCGATCTCTTTCGCCAGCGGCATCAGTTCATCGACCGACAGCGCCACCATAATCCCGGCGACGGCAGCCATGATCGCGCCCATCACCAGCGGCGAGACCAGGCTCCCCAGAATCAACCACGCCAGCACGCCGCCCAAAATTTCCGCCATGCCGGAAAGCCCGGCCCAGAGCACCGCTTTGCTGCGCGAGCCGGTGGCGGCATACACCGGTCCGGCAACCGCCAGTCCTTCCGGAATATTGTGCAGGGCGACGGCAAGGGCGACGCCCATGCCAAGCTCGAGGTTGTTGCTGGCCGTGACATAGGTGGCGATCCCTTCCGGAAAGTTATGCAGGCTGATCCCCAGCGTCAGAAGAATAGCGGTGCGGCGTAAGTTGCGCGGGCGCGGCATGGCGGGAGTCATCAGATCCTGCGGGTGGGCGTGCGGCAGCAGGCGGTCAAGGCCAAAGTAACCCAGCAGGCCGACAACAAACATTCCGTAGCCGAGCAGCGGCGACATGCCCTCGGCGGCCAGCGCGGCAGGCAGCATTTCCATCAACGAAATCAATAGCATAATCCCGGCGGCAAAGCCGAGGGAGAAGCCAAGCAGGCGGTTAGAGGGTTTCTGGCCAATCACGCCGAATATGGCGCCAATGAAGGTTGCGCTACCGGCTAACAGCGTCAATATTAAGGGTGATGACATCGCTTCTCTCCCTGTGAAAATAATTACATACGAGTATATTGCCTGAGGATGCGCGTACGGGACACGTCCCTTTACCGCGAATTACATTCAAATTTTCTGACGATCATCATCATGGTTATCTGAGTTTATCCTGGCGCAAAAGCGCGTAATGTGAGCACATCACATTGACACCCTAAGGATATCATCATGTCCCGTACTCGAATGCCCGCGTTGTTTCTCGGCCATGGCAGCCCAATGAACGTGCTGGAAGACAACCGTTATACCCGCGCCTGGGCTCAACTGGGCGAAACCCTGCCGCGTCCGAAAGCGATCGTGGTGGTCTCTGCGCACTGGTTTACGCGCGGTACGGGCGTAACGGCGATGGAGGCGCCGAAGACCATTCATGACTTCGGCGGTTTTCCGCAGGCGCTGTATGACACGCATTATCCGGCGCCGGGCTCTCCGGCGCTGGCGCAACGGCTGGTGGAGCTGCTCTCGCCGGTGCCGGTCACCCTCGATACAGAAGCCTGGGGATTTGACCATGGCTCGTGGGGCGTGCTGATTAAAATGTATCCGCAGGCGGATATCCCGATGGTTCAGTTGAGCATCGACAGCACCAAACCGCCGGCCTGGCATCTCGAAATGGGGCGGAAGCTGGCCTCGCTGCGTGATGAAGGCATTATGCTGGTGGCCAGCGGCAACGTGGTGCATAACCTGCGCACCGCCCGCTGGCATGGCGAGAACACGCCGTACCCTTGGGCAGAGTCCTTCAATAATTACGTGAAAGCGAATCTGCAATGGCAGGGGCTGGACGAGCAGCACCCGCTGGTTAACTACCTGGCACACGAAGGGGGCTCGCTCTCCAATCCGACGGCGGAGCATTTCCTGCCGCTGCTGTATGTCCTGGGGACGTGGGATGGCGTTGAGGCGATGACGATCCCAGTCGATGGCATCGAGATGGGCTCGCTGAGCATGCTGTCGGTGTTGGTTGGCGCCTGATGATAGCGCGCTCCGGCG
>NZ_GL882828.1:40738-42732 GCF_000195655.1 Klebsiella sp. MS 92-3 | reverse complement strand
CGGGGGGGCGGCATTATTCGACGAAAATGTGCGGATAGAAGCGCGACAGATCCTGGGTGATCAGCGCCCGGTCTTCGCGAATACCGATCCCTGCAGGCTGGTCGTTGATGAGCCAGCTGCCAATCAGCGTATAGCTATCGCCAAACTTCGGCAGCGGGTAAAACGCCTGCACGATGGTGCCTTCTTCCCCGTACGGGCCTTCTACTGCCTCCACCACTTTGCCATTTTCAACGATCGACACGTTAGCACCTTCGCGGGAGAAGATTGGCTTAATGACGTACTTCTCCATCTCCGGGTGAGTATCTTCGCTGAAGTAGGCCGCCAGCAGATTAGGGTGATTGGGGAACATCTCCCACAGCATCGGCAGCAGCGCCTTGTTGGAGATAATGCTTTTCCACGCCGGCTCCAGCCAGCGGACGCCAGCGTCTTCCAGCTTGGTGGAGAACATCTCCCGCAGCATAAACTCCCACGGATAGAGCTTGAACAGATTGCCAATCACCTGATCCTGCAGATCGGTAAACTGGCCTTTTTCGCCCAGGCCGATATCTTCAACGTAGAGGAATTCCGTCGCCAGCCCCGCTTCAGCGGCGCAGTCCTGCAGATACTGCACGGTACCGCGATCTTCAACGGTATCGCGGCAGCAGGCCATATGCAGCAGCTGAAAGCCAAACTGCTCGCGCAGCTCGCCGAAGCGATCGATCAGCTTTTCCTGCAAACTGTTGAACTGGTCGCTGCCCGCCGGCAGCTTGCCGGCGTTGAGCTGATCTTCCAGCCAGATCCACTGGAAGAAGGCCGCTTCATACAGCGAGGTCGGGGTGTCGGCATTGTTCTCCAGCAGCTTCGGTTCGCCGACGCCATCCCAGGCCAGGTCGAGACGTGAGTAGAGCGACGGCTGGTTGGTTTTCCACGACTGGCGTACAAAACCCCAGGTGTGTTTAGGGATGCGGAATTTGGTCATCAGCTCATCGCTGGCGATCACTTTTTCCACCACCTGGAGGCACATCTGATGTAGCTCAGCGGTGACCGCTTCCAGCTTTTCCACCTGCGCGAGGGTCAGCTTGTAATACGCCTCTTCGCTCCAGTAGGGCTCGCCGTACATGGTATGGAAGTTGAAACCGTACTCGGTCGCTTTCTCGCGCCAGTCCGGGCGCTCGGTAATACTGACTCTTTCCATGTTGCTTAGCCGCCCATTGAGCGAGAAGAGGACGTTGAGCCTGCGGCGCTACGCTGCATGGTCGACTGTTTCGCTACCGACTCGCCAAAGCCGCCGCGGGTGACGGTGGTGGTGGTGGCTGGCTTCGGCGCCATCGCGGTTTTCGGCACATTCATGGTGCGGCCCGGCTGGGCGGCGCCATAGCTCTTGCCGCTGGCGTCAGTGTACTGACCGTAGGCCGGGCTGGCCGGATTTTTCGAGCTGAACAGCGGCTGCTGTTGCGCCATGCCGCCGCCCATCAGGCGGCCCATCATGTAGCCGGCCATCAGCGGCATCCAGAAGCTGCCGCTGCTTTGCGCCTGCGCCTGGTTTTCCGGGGCGACGCCCGCCTGGGCTGGCGTCTGCTGGCACTGGCCTTCGCCAAACTCGGCGACGCAGTCTTCGCGGGTGGCATACTTCGGCGCAGTGCGCTCTGCCTCTTTTACCGCGTTGGTGTAGGCCGTGGTGCATTCGGCTGCTTTGCCCGGGTTGGCGGCGGAGCAGTCATCGGCGTTCTGGTACAGCGACACCGTTTCGTCGCTTTTTTCACAACCGGCGAGCATAAAGACCGCGGTGACGGCCAGCGCGACCGGCGTCAGATGGCGTGCGCTCCAGCTTTTGCGGAACGACGAATGATTAATATTTTTTGTCCGTTTCATATTTGTCTTCCAGGACCCAGTGGTATGGCGTGTGTTAACGCTCAGGATAGAGGATGAGTGGTGGAAAATGAAGCGAAGAGGGGCGCTAAGCGGGGGATCTTTACGTTGCCTTACGTTTAACGCATCGCCTGTCCGACGGACAG